>CAYMUV010000134.1:0-2684 GCA_964393855.1 uncultured Nitratifractor sp. | reverse complement strand
TAAATATAGTGTCGTAAGTTGGAGTTTTAGCTTCTTTAAATGCATTTGCTTTACTTTTTGGCTTATAACCTATTCCATCTGTAATAATTAATATAGTTTTTTTAGCCATTTTATTCCTTTTTGCAACTTTTTATATCAATATTATATATTTTTTAGTAAAATAACATCTATTAACTTAAGGAATAGACTCTTTAAGAACCATTAAGCCTAAAAAATGGCAAATTTTAAAAGAAAGTTGGTCTAATGTTATACTATCTATACGAACATCTACATATTAATATACTACAATACATCTCTGTGCGTGCTGGCGTAGCTTTTTTTATATCATTTTTAATATCTGTTTGCTCAATGCCTTTTTTTATAAAATGGGCAAAAGCAAGAAAGGCAAATCAACCAATTAGTAAGTGGGTAGAGTCGCACGAAGCAAAACAATCAACACCTACAATGGGTGGGGTAGTATTTATTATTGCAACAATAATTGCATCTTTAATAACAGTTAAATTAACAAATCTCTATGCAATTGCTGGTCTTATTACACTACTAGGCTTCGCATTTGTTGGTATGAAAGACGACATAGGTAAAATATCTAGTGGCGATAATCTACAAGGCTTAAGCCCCAAAGGTAAAATGGCATTTTTATTAGTAATTTCTCTTATTGTAACATCTATTTTAGCATTTGCTACAAACTTTCCAACAACACTTTATGTGCCATTTATAAAGACTCCAATACTAGATTTAGGCTACTTTGCAATAGTATTTTGGATATTAGTACTACTTGCATCAAGCAACGCAGTAAACTTAACAGATGGGCTAGATGGCTTAGCAACAGTACCTACAGTTATAGCACTATCAACACTTGGTATAATTGTCTATTTAGTAGGTCATGCAATCCTCTCTAGCTACCTTTTATTGCCAAACATTAAAGGCGTTGGCGAAGTTACAATAATAGCTGCAGCACTAGCTGGTGGATTACTTGGTTTCTTGTGGTACAACGCATACCCAGCCGAAGTATTTATGGGCGATACAGGTTCGCTATCTATTGGTGCATTCTTAGGATATATGGCAATTTTAGGCAAAAGCGAAATTTTGTTAATTTTAATAGGTATAATATTTGTAATCGAAACACTATCTGTAATACTGCAAGTTGGTAGCTACAAACTAAGAAATGGTAAAAGAGTATTCTTAATGGCACCAATACACCACCACTTCGAGCTTAAAGGCTGGAAAGAGACAAAAATCATTGTTCGCTTCTGGATGATAGCCTTCTTAGCAAATATAATAGCACTAATTACACTTAAGATTAGATAATGATAAAAGCAAAAAATATAGCCCTTTTAGGGTATGGCAAAACAACTAAAGCAATAGCTAATCTTTTAGGCAACAATTTAACCTTTTTCGACGACAACACAACAGAACCAAAAGTCGATGAACTTGGCAACAAAATACTACCAAGCTCACAATTTAATGCAAATGAATTCAAACTAGAAGTAGCAACACCATCTATGCACCCAGAATCTAAAATTGTAAAAGAGTCTAAAAACCTAATAAGCGAATACGATTTAATACTAGGCAATTACCTAAATAGCAATAAAAAACCATTTACAATTTGGATAAGCGGAACAAACGGTAAAACAACAACAACACAAATGCTTACTCATCTATTAGAGAGCAAAGGTGCACAAAGTGGTGGCAATATTGGAACACCACTAGCAGATCTTGACCAAAATGCACCTATATGGATATTAGAGACAAGCTCTTTTACCCTACACCACACAAAAGAGGCAAAACCAAATATATATCTACTGCTACCAATTACCCCAGACCACTTAGATTGGCACGGCTCTAAAGATGCTTACATAGCCGACAAGCTAAAGCCACTAACCCTAATGCAAGAGGGCGAATTAGCGCTAATACCAAAAGGCTTACCAATACCACAAACTAATGCTTGGGTAGTAGAGTACGAAACTAACGAAGATTTAGCAAACTACTTTAAAATAGATAGCACTAAAATAAAATATAAAGGTGCTTTCTTACTAGATAGCCTATTTGCCCTAATTGCAAGTAAAGTACTATTTAATAAAATAGAGTATCAATTAATAAACAGCTTTACAGTAGATGCCCACAGACAAGAAGAGCTAAAAGACAATCAAGATAGAGTTTGGGTAAACGACTCAAAAGCAACAAATTTAGATGCAACAATCCAAGTATTAGAGCTTTACAAAGAAAAACCAATACACCTAATCTTAGGTGGAGACGATAAAGGTGTAGATTTAACAGAGCTATTCGAATACCTAAAAGAGCTAAATCTAACAATATATTCTATAGGTTCAAATAGCCAAAAGTTAGCACAATTATCAAAAGAGTACAATATAAATTGCAATATATGCGAAATACTAGATACAGCAATAGATAAAATAGATAAATCTCATAACAAAGAGAGCATTGCCATACTAGCGCCTGCAGCTTCTAGTTTAGACCAATTTAGCTCTTATGCTCAAAGAGGTAACCAATTTAAAGAGAAAATAAAATCTCTTTAAGATATTTTAAGAATTAGTTAAGTTTTATTAGCTATAATTTCACCCACTTTAAAATACATTAGTGGCACTGTAGCTCAGTCGGTAGAGCAAAGGATTGAAAATCCTTGTGTCGGCGGTTCGATTCCGTCCAGGGCCACCACTTCTAAT
>CAYMUV010000133.1:0-2727 GCA_964393855.1 uncultured Nitratifractor sp. | reverse complement strand
GTAGATAATACTACCGGATTTGGGGATAGTAATCCATTTGTTAGTGAAATTCCAGATAATAGTAGCGATACAAGTTCTGATAATTATGCAACTACAAGCGACTCTACAGCTACAGAGCAATCTACAGAAGATAACTTTGGTATTAAAATTATACCAACAGATAATGATACACCAATTCAAGATGCAACAACTTATAACTAAATAGAGCATTTGCTTCTATTTAGTGCTTCTTAAAAATACTTGCTTTTAAAACAACAAGGAGAGTAGAGTTTGAAACTAGAGGAGATACTATCCTCTAAGCCTCTGTATTACACAAAATTTGACCCAAATCGTATAGTAGAGGCTTATGAGCTTATTAAAGATAAGATTAATCATCCTAAACGAGTGCAGATAATTGGCACTAATGGAAAAGGTAGCACAGGGCGTGCTATTGCACATTTAGCATATAAAAGTGGCTTAAGCGTTGGGCATTTTACCTCTCCACATATTTTAGATTTTAAAGAGCGTTTTTGGATTAATGGCAAGTTTGCAACCAATCAAGAGTTAGAGAGTGCCAACTCTAAATTAGAAAAGCTCTTAGGCGATAAAATGAGAGACGCTCTTAGCTATTTTGAGTATCAAGCTCTTTTGGCTTTTGTGTTGTTTGAAAACTTAGATTTACAAGTAATCGAAGCAGGGTTAGGTGGCGAGTTTGATGCAACAAGTGTAGCAAAATATGATTTAACAGTAGTTACCCCAATAGGCTTAGACCACGCCGATTTTTTAGGAGAAACTATTAAAGAGGTGGCAACTACTAAGCTTAAAGCTATAGATAAAGAGGCTCTAATAGCTCTGCAAGTTTACGATGAGGTTTATAGTGTTGCTAAAGATATTACAAAAGAAAAAGGTGCTAAATTGCATCTTTTTAAAGATATAAAAACTGATAATTTAGAGCAAATAGAGTCTATTGCAAAAGAGAAAGCTTGGGCTAAATATTTGGTGCAAAATATTTTGAATGCAACTTTTGCACTAGATATTTTAGGCGTTAATTATAGATTGAAAGATTTAAAAACTTTAAAGATTTTTGGGCGATTTTATAGATTAAAAGAGAATGTTACTATTGATGTTGGGCATAACTATTTAGCAGCTATGCAGATAGTTAAGGCATTGCCTAAAAGAGTAGATTTAATTTTTAATATCTTAAGCGATAAGGGTGCAAAAAGAACTTTAGAGATTTTAAAACCAAAAATTAGGCACTTGCATATTATTAAAATAGATACCCAAAGAGCCACTAATTTAGAAGAGTTAGAGGCTATCTTAAAAGAGTTAAATATAGAGTATGGCTACTTTAATGGCGACATTAAAAAAGATAGAGACTATTTAGTTTTTGGCTCTTTTTATGTTGTAGAACAATTTTTAAAAAGTATTGGAGTTAAAAGCATTGATTCAGAGTAGAATTTACGAGCATATAAAGAGTAAAGATTTAGCAAAAATATTAATTGTTAGCGACGATAAAGAGGCAAAAAGAGCAGAGGTTGTATATAGATATTTAGATAAAAAAGTATTCTCTTTGCCAGATATTAGGCTAATTGTTGGAGATGACACAAGAAGTTATCAAGAGGATATTTCAAAATGTTTTAATACGCTTTATGAGTTTAATAAATATAAAAGCTCTACATTAATTGCTCCATTTAGAACGCTTAGTTTAATTTTGCCAAAAGAGGAGTATCTAGGTAGTTTTAAGTTGGAGTTTGGCTCTAATATTAATTTAGAAGAGCTAAAGAGTAAGCTATTCTTTTGGGGTTACAGTTTTGTAGATGTAGTAAGTGCAAAGGGCGAGGTTTCGTTTAGGGGCGATATTTTCGATATCTACCCAACAAATTTAGATAGTGCTATTAGGGTATCACTTTTTGATAGCGAAATAGAAGAGATTAGAGAGTTTGATATTGCAACTCAAAAAAGAGCAAAAGAGGAGCTAGAGTCTATAGAGATTAAGGCAGCTTTTTTAGCTTTAGATGAAACTGAGCATAGCAATCTTTTAAATAGGGTAGAGGCAAGCGAGCATAGTGCTTTTGTTAAAGATATTGCATCACTTGGTATTTGGCATTTAGATAAGCTAGGGTGTAACTACTTAAAAGAGCACAGCTCTATTTTAGTTAGAGAGTCACTTCGCCAAGAGATAGCTGAGTATTACGACTTAAATAAAGAGTTTAACTTACAAGTTAATATAGACTCTTTCCCAATAAAAGCACTTAGCGAGGCAAAAGAGTTTAAAGATTTAGAAGTTGTAAATATTAATTCTTTAATAGAGGCAAATTTAGATAAAAAGATAAATATAGTAGCAAAACATGAGACTACAATTCGCTCTAGCACTCTGCCACACTTAGATAAATTAAATATAAAATATTTAGATGGAATTATAAATATTGGCTCTAGTAGAGAGCTAATTTTATCTATAAATAAAGAGGGCAAAAAGCGAAGGGTTAAAAAGCCAACTCTAATATTAGACGAGATAAAAGTAGGCGAGTATGTAGTACACGAAGATTATGGAGTAGGGGTCTTTAAGGGTATATCTAAACGCGAAGTTTTAGGTAGATTTAGAGATTTTGTTGCACTAGAGTACCAAAACGAAGATATGCTCTATATACCTGTTGAAAATTTAGAAGTAATCGATAGATATGTAGCATCTAGTGGCTCTTTGCCAGCTTTAGATAAACTTGGAAAAGCATCTTTTGCAAAATTAAAGAG
>CAYMUV010000132.1:0-2728 GCA_964393855.1 uncultured Nitratifractor sp. | reverse complement strand
TTTAATAAAATATGTATAAATTGCTTTACATTTTTATTATTTTATGCTAAAATGTAAAGTAATTTATACAAAAAGGTACTATTTTGATAAATATTATCCATAAAAATAGAAACATTGCTACTTTAAAAAAAGATAAAGAGTATATCTTAGAGTATATCGATTTTGATATTAGTAACTCTATATCTATATCTTTGCCTAACAATCAAAAGTTTTATATTAGCCAAGATATTACCCCCTATTTTGAGACATTTTTACCAGAGGGGTATCTGTTTGAGATATTTAAAAACTACTTAATTAAAGAGTATGGATATATAGATGATTTTTTACTATTTAAAATATTAGCGCCAAATATAGATGGTCGAATAAAGTTTTCTCTTCCAGAGAGAAAAAAAGATTTTAATAGTAATAGTTTTGATTTAGATTATGTATTAAAAAATGATACTAAAGATACTTTTTCTAATTTGCTTAAGACATTTTTAGATAAAAATGCTATTAGTGGTGTACAGCCAAAAAGTGTAGCTATTTTAAGAGATAAAGAGAGTCTAAAATATAAAAACTATATTGTTAAAACTTGGGGAGATGAGTTTAAGTATTTATCGGAAAATGAGTATTTGACACTCAAAACAGTAGAGTTAGCTGGTATTAAAATTCCAAAAATTTATCTATCTGAGAATAAGAATTTTTTAATTATAGAGAGATTTGATAATAAAAATATAGGTTTTGAAGAGATTATATCTTTGATGGGTAAGCATAAAGATAAAAAATATAGTGGTAGCTATGAGCAGGTAGCTAAAGAGATTTATAAATATGTTAGTAATCCAGTAAGAGATATGAAACTATTTTTTAAAATAATAGTTATGAACTATTTGCTTAAAAATGGAGATGCCCACTTAAAAAACTTTGCTCTGCTTTTTAGTGATGATTTAAGTACAATCTATCTTTCGCCTGCTTATGATATAGTTACTACAACAGCATATATCTTTAGAGATAAACCGGCATTAACGCTTGGTGGTAAAAAAATTTGGTTCTCAAAAGATACCCTAATTGAGTTTGGGGTTAGAAGTTGCTATTTAAGCCAAAAAGAGGCGAGTAGTTTATATAATGAGTGCATTGATGCTTTAAAAAGTGGTATAGATATGGTTAAAAAGTATATTTATGATAATCCTCATTTTAGAAGCGTAGGGCAAAGAATGATTGATAGTTGGGAGTTGTCATTACAAAATAAAGATTATAAGGAGATACCAATTGAGCTTATTAGAGATTGGCAAAAAGATTAGGCTTTTGCGTAAAGAGAGAGGTTATACTCAAGAGGAGTTGGCAAAAATGGTGGGTATTAGTAGAGCAACTCTATCTAAAATAGAGAATAGTTCGTTTAGCAAAGTATCTGCTGTAGTTTTAGAGAATATCTTATCTTCGTTGGGTTATGGTTTAGATATTAAGCCTAAAAACCCTTTTGTTAAAAGGCTTGACTTTTAACTGCTTTTAGTGTATAATTATCTCACTTCTATAACTTATTTTAAATATTTTTTATTTTCCTATTTTTTACAACTCTAGCAAAGCTAGAGGTATGTCCAGATTTTGGCATACATATAAAAAAATAGGAGTTCTACATGGGAAGATCTATATCTTTTAGTTCAAATTACGGACTTTCAGGTTATAAGTTTATGTTTGCTGTGCAACCTAGTTATAGTCCACTAAGGTTTAATCCAAAATCTCCTTTTGGATATGATGATGAGTATTTCTACTTTCGTTTTACAAAAGAGGATTTAGAAAATATTAACCTCGAAGTTCAAAAGATAGAGAGTTACTTAGGCAAAGCAAAAGGGTTGATAGATGACTTTTTTAAGACTCACTATGCTTATGATAATGAGGAGTTGCTGAAGTTCTTAAACGAAAATGGAATAGGTGTAGATTTGGATGGTGTGCAATCTTTTTTAGAAAATTATGCCGATTTAAGGCTAGCAAAAAGACTTATTAAAGCCATAGAGGAGGATGGTGAAGTAGAGTTTGAAGCAGAAAGATAAGTATAGTTTTATACTTATCTATACAAAAAAATATTTATTTTTTAATCTAATAATTTTGTGTCGATTCTTATAAGTATTTTTAGGTATAATAATAAGATTTTAACCTACTAAAGGGGCAATATGAGTGATTTGTTTGAGAGCAATTTAGTTGAAGATATCAATATAGAAGATAGTATTAAAGGTAGCTACCTTGACTACTCTATGAGTGTTATTGTAGGGCGTGCTTTACCAGATGCTAGAGATGGTTTAAAGCCTGTTCATAGAAGAATACTTTACGCTATGAACGAGTTGAATTTATCGCATAGAGCATCTTATAAAAAGTCTGCAAGGATTGTTGGGGATGTTATCGGTAAGTATCATCCACATGGCGATAATTCTGTTTATGATGCACTTGTAAGAATGGCTCAAGAGTTCTCGATGAGAGAGCCTCTAGTTGATGGACAAGGAAACTTTGGTTCTATAGACGGTGATAATGCAGCGGCTATGAGATATACAGAAGCTCGTATGACAAAAATTGCCGAAGAGCTTTTAAAAGATATAGACAAAGATACTGTTGACTTTATACCAAACTATGATGATAGTATGAAAGAGCCAGAAGTTCTACCTAGCCGTATTCCTAATCTTTTATTAAATGGTTCTAGTGGTATTGCTGTTGGTATGGCTACAAATATTCCACCACATCGTTTAGATGAGCTTATAGATGC
>CAYMUV010000131.1:0-2745 GCA_964393855.1 uncultured Nitratifractor sp. | reverse complement strand
ATTTCTCATGGCATATATAAAATTAAATAGAGAAAACCTTTTTTATAATCTTAACCAATTAGTGTTAAAATGTGGACAAAAAGAGAAATTTTGTGCAGTTTTAAAAGATAATGCGTATGGACACGGCTTAGAGCAGATAGCAAAATTAGTAAGCGAGTATGGCATAAGCGAAGCTATGGTTATTAATAATCAAGAGGCACTAAAGATACGAAACCTCTTTAAAAATATACTAATTCTAAACGATACACCAACAATTACACCAAACTTTAGCTACGCAATTACCGAGTTAAATAAGCTAAATAGCATACCTGTAAATGTAAGAGTAGAGCTAAAAGTAGATACAGGAATGCACAGAAATGGCATTAGTCTAAGCGAGCTAAGTGAAGCGCTAGATATAGTAAAAAAAAGAGGGCTATTTTTGGTAGGAATTTTTACCCACTACAAGGGTGCAGACGAGCTAGATACAACACTTGCTTGGCAGATGCAAAACTTCGAAACTGTTAAGCAAATTGCAAGAGAGAAAGGCTTTAAGCATATTCGTTTTCACAGTCATAACTCTGCTGCACTTTTACGCTCTAGCGACTTTAGCGAAAGCTTAGCAAGAGTTGGCATTGCGATGTATGGCTTTAACGAACTACCAAAAGTTTACGACCCAATAAAGCTAAAACCAGTATTGAGCCTATGGGCAACAAAAGAGAGTATGCGAGAGCTACAAAAAGGGCAAAGAGTTGGCTATGGTGGCGACTTTGTAGCACCCAAAAAGATGATAGTCTCTACATATAATGTTGGATATGGAGATGGGCTTTTTAGAGGCGATAGTAAAAATCCATTAACTACTGCAAGTGGCTTGCCAATTTTAGGCAGAGTATCTATGGACTTTATCTCTCTAGAATCAACAAGAGAGGAGATTTGTATTTTCGATAATGCCCAAGAGGTAGCTAAGCACTTTAAGACAATTAGCTACGAAATTACAACTTCGCTTAAAGCAAATATAGAGAGGGTTATTATCTAATCTCCTCTTATTTTAGATACAACAAACTTAGTTCCATCAATTAAAATCATAGCAACACCACCTAAAATTAAAGCGGCTGTAATCTCTGCTGCTAGTGTTGGAATTTGGTGCATAACCTCATGCAGTATTGGCAACTTATGCAGCAATATTCCACCAGCAACCAAAAGCATAGCAATAACACCAATAAAACCTAGCACCTTTATAATAAATGGCAATGCAGACGCCATCTTAAGCCCAAATTTTTGCTTAAAAGAGCCACTTTTAGCACTGCTAGCTATTGCGTAACCTATATCATCTAACCTAACAAGCAGCGCCACCAAACCATAAACCCCAAGTGTTGCCCCAAATGCTATAAGAGTAACAATTGTAGCCTTTTGTGCTAGAGGCAAACTATTTACACTAGCAAGAGCAATTAACACAATCTCTATCGATAAAACAAAATCTGTTATTATGGCAGATTTTATCTTCTGCTTTTCGCTCATTTTCTGCTCTTTACCTTGGCTAATATCATGCGGGAAAAGCCAAGCCCAAACACCATGAGCCCCCTCGTACGAAAGGTACAAAGCACCCAAAAGTAAAATAGGAGTAATCGCCTTTGGAAAGTAAAAACTAAGTGCTAGCATTAGTGGCACTAAAATAATTTTATTAACAATAGAGCCCTTAATTATAGCCCAAATTACAGGCAACTCACGCGATGCCTTAAACTCCGAAGCCTTAGCAGCAGATACTGCTAAATCATCTCCCAAAACACCAGCTGTCTGCTTTGCTGCAACTTTTGCAGAGGCAGAAACATCATCCATTAACATCGAAATATCATCTAAAAGAGCAAAAAAACCACCCGTCATATAGTAAACCTTTTTAAAATTATTGTATAATCATACCAAAAAAAGGTTATTAATGGATTTTAGCGCCATAGAGAGTTGGGGATATATTTTAATTGCATTTATGAGCTTTGGAGGCTCATTTTTAATAATTGCAACAGCTGGAGTCTTTGCATACTTAGGGCATATCGACCTATATACGGCATTAGCAGTTGGAGCATTTTTTAACTTTTTGGGCGATAATTTTCTTTTTTATCTAGGCAGATACCAAAAAAAAGATATCCAAAAATATTTAACCAAACATAAAAGAAAAATAGCAATAACTACCCTTATTATGCGTAAATATGGCACTTTGGCTATTTTTATACAAAAATATATTTATGGCGTTAAAACACTTATTCCAATTATAATGGGGCTTGGAAAGTATAACTTTAAAAAGTTTATTATCTTTAACTTCTTTGCATCGATTATTTTTGTATTTAGCATCGGCTTAATATCTTACTACTCTAGCGATGCAATTATTGCATTTTTTAACTATTTAAAAGCAAAACCCTACCTAGCACCACTACTTTTAGTTATAATAGGTACAGCATTTTGGCAATACCTTAAAAGAGTCGAAACCAAAAAGGGGCAAAAATGAAAAATTGGCTAAAATTTCTATATATCATACCAGCTTTCGCAGCATGCAATAGCAACAACTACATAATCATAAATGGCACAATAAAAGTAAAAGGCTCAACGCCACACACCTATTTAGTAATAGAAGACAACAAAAACCACACCGACTACCAAATAGCAAATAGCAACAAATTTAACCTACAAAATATGCAAAACCAAAAAGTAAAAATAAAAGCCAAAGTAATAAAAAAAGCAACAGGAGCATCGTTCCCAGCAGTAGTTGAGGTTTTAGAA
>CAYMUV010000130.1:0-2806 GCA_964393855.1 uncultured Nitratifractor sp. | reverse complement strand
TATACTCAAATATAATATCTTTAAAATCTATATGATTGAGCGTTTTAATTAATTGCATTTCATTACCACCAATCTCTCTAGCTTCAAAATTATTGCTTATACTTCTTACATTTACAGGATGCAAACTTGTATTTAATATCCAAAAATCTGTATAGTCAATTTGGTCATCTAAATGCTCTTTAACTCCATACTCTTTATTGCTAGCAATACCTTTTAGTAAAAATATATCGTGGTAGTAGTCGTTATTGAAACTCTCTTCTATTAAATCGCCTTTGCCATTTCTTGATACAAAGCCAATTATATCTATATTGTCATTTGTCTTTTTATTAATAATAGTATAAAGCTTTTTTTTATCAAAAATCTTCTCCATACCATCAAAACTATAGTATGCGTTTATATGCCCTTTTAGTATTATATTTCTAAAGTTGTCAAAATATAAAAACTCATCAGATATTTTTTTACTTTTTACCAAATTAGCGATATACTCTCCAAACGATTGACTCTTTTTTATAATTTTGCTATCTACTATTGGCTCTATGTGCCTCTCTTTAAATAAGCCTATACGCTCTAAAAAAGCATTAATAAAATTACCTATATAATTAAAGAACCTACTAATAACATTATTTTTACCAAATACTCTCTCTATAATGTCCAATAGCCAACTTAATGCAAAAACTTCTACAATAGGTGCAAACCAAGAGCCAGATAAGAATGAAAAAATATTTCCAAGCAGCAACCACAAAGCCTTAAAAAAACCAATTATAATAACTTTTAACTCTACAAATATTGCGAAATTATATACACCGTTTGTTATGTACATTATCCAAGCAACCAAGCCAATTGGCAAAAAAATTGCTAAAATATTTTTTATTTTACTCTTAAAAGATACTCTTTTATAATAGATAATTAACTCTAAAATTGGCTCTTTTATATATTTGAATAGATACTTATTTAACCATTTAGAGACAACATTATCCAAAAACCATCTTTTAACTGCAATTGATAAGGCCTGTAAAATAGTTAAGCTCTTTAAAAATGAGATTATCTTTAGTTTGCTAACTAACCAAAAAGAGAGTATAGAAGATTTAAAAACAATTGCAACTGCTACTATATATCCTAATAATATATTGTAAGATAAGGGATAATATCTCTTAATAATAGCAAGTATTATTACTGGCAAAACAACTGCAATAAGTGCTTTATATCTTCTTTTCATTAAATACTTTTTTGTAAGTATAGCACTATTAACTTTAAAAATAATCTACAATAAAATATATTATATCTTAACAAAGTGTAACATATAATAAATAAATTTAGATATTATAGTATAAATTAATATTATAATAAAACATTTAAAGATATAATTATAATATATTAACTTCAGGAGATACTATGAATAAGAAAATAAAATTGGCAGTAATGCTATCGACAATTACATCAACAGCTCTATTTGCGACTAATGGAGATAACCTAATTGGCGTTGGTGCAAAAACTAGAGCTATGGGTGGTGCAGGTATTGCGCTTACACAAGGGGCTGAATCTACTTTGGTAAACCCAGCAGCTATTACAAAAGTTCAATCTAATCAAATTAGTTTTGGTGGTACAATTTTTGCTCCAAGCATTAAAACACAAATGGGTATGGGCAACGAAAGTAAAAGTAGTGCAGATTTAAGTATAATTCCTGCAGTTGCAATTGCAAGTAAATATAGTGACTCTATCTATATGGGTATTGGAATGTATGGAACTGCTGGAATGGGTACAGACTTTAGAAGTAACCCTAGCCTATTTAAAATGGAAACAACTCTTCAGTTAATGCAATTTGCAGTGCCTGTTGCATACAGAGCTGGTGCATTTAGCGTTGGTGTTGCACCTATTTTACAATATGGTTCTTTAGATATCCACTACCAATTACCAGCTATGATGGGTGGAGCTAATGTAGGCAATGGACAAACTCAAGACTTTGGCTTTGGTGTTGATATAGGTGCAAACTACGATATTAACTCTAATTTTAGTATTGGTGCGGTATATAAGAGTAAAATTAAAATGAAATATGATGGTGCACTTTCGACAGCAACTACACCATTTGTAGCAATGGGTGCATTCCCTGCTGCAATGGGCGACACACTAGAGCAACCAGCAGAAGTTGGCGTAGGTGTTGCATACAAAAATGGAGCACATACAATTGCATTAGATTATAAAAAAGTTATGTGGAGCAAAGCTAAAGGGTACAAAGGATTTGGCTGGAGTGACCAAAGTATTTTTGCTTTAGGTTACGAGTATAATGCAGGAACATGGGCTTTAAGAGCTGGTTATAACTATGCTAAATCACCACTTAAACTCTTAAATGGAACAACTCCATCTGGAGCAGTTTTAAATATGTTTAATGTACTTGGTTTCCCAGCAACTGCTAAACAGCACTTTACATTTGGTGGAAGCTATCAATTTAACAAAAATTTATCTGTAGATGCAGCAGTTGTATATGCAACATCTAGCAAAACAACAGCAGACATCTCTGGGATATTTGGACCTGGTGCAAAAATTTCTAATAAACATAGCGAAACAGGTTTAACAGTACAATTTAACTATAAATTCTAAAAGGGTTAAAAATGGATAAAAACATAGAAGTTTTAAAAGAACTTAAACTATCTGGTACAGATGATGGCAAAATAGAACTTGCCATCATAAATGAGCCATATGGCAAAAATAGTGAATCTGTTGTAAGTATAGGAGTATTCTTAAAAAGCAGCAATGAAGAACCAGATTGGAAAGTGCATATTCCAAAAGATAATATTAGCGATATTATTAA
>CAYMUV010000129.1:0-2815 GCA_964393855.1 uncultured Nitratifractor sp. | reverse complement strand
AGGGGTAGAGGAGTAAAGGGAAGAGTTATACTTTTCTCTACACCTCTACGCCTATACCCCTTTACACCTTAACACGCCTATACCCCTCTACCCACTTAATAAAAAGCTTTTAGCCTCTTTAACTATATACACCTAAATAAAGTATTTTGCGAATAATACTCTTAATAAAATATATTAAAAAAAATAGAGTGGTTAAAAAAGTGAAGAAAATGCTAAGTAGCGATGCTACTTAGACTTAAACAAAATTTAGGGGACTTACTTATGCTAAAGCTGCTTTTGCAGCTTCTGCTACTTTTGCAAACGCTTCTGGCTCGTTCATAGCCATATCTGCTAGGATTTTTCTATCTAAATCTATTTTAGCTAGTTTTAATCCGTGCATAAAGCGAGAGTAAGAGATATCGTTAAGTCTAGCCGCAGCATTAATACGGATAATCCATAACTTTCTAAACTCTCTTTTTTTCTGCTTTCTATCTCTATAAGCATATACTAATGAATGCTCTAATTGCTCTTTTGCTTTTCTAAAATGTTTTCTTCTTCCGCTATAAAAGCCTCTTGCAGCTTTTAAAAGTTTTTTATGTCTTCTTTTTCTTACAAAACCAGTTTTTACTCTCATTTTAATTCCTTTCTTCTTTGCCGTTAACTATTCGTCTCGGCGTCAGTTTTTACTGAACTTGCCCAAATTATGGGGAGTTGAGTGGTTGGATAGTTAAACTATCATCTCTTTTATGCTTTTTGCATCTACACTGTCAATATACTTTGCAGATCTCATTTGTCTGTGATGCTTACCGTCAACTTTTGTTAAAATATGGCTTCTATACGCAGTTCCGCGTTTAATTTTACCACTTTTTTTAACTTTAAAGCGCTTAACAGCACCTTTTACGCTCTTCATTTTTGGCATAAAATTATCCTTTCATTAATATTTGCACCTCTATAGAGATAGAAAATGTCCGAAATTATACCCAAAAAAATTTAAAAAAAGCTACCTCTCATTAAAAAAGTACTGCTTAATCTCTCTTTTGCTCTCAAAAGGCACAACTTTATACTCTCTATCTTCTATTTTTACAATATACTCTTGACCTTTTTTAGATTGTGCATAACTTATTGCTATCTTTGCGGCAAGCTCTCTTTCGCTACTGGTAGAATCTTTATGAATTAAATTATAAGGTCCAGGTACAGGTAATCTAAAGCTAATGTAATTACTTAAATTTAAAGCCTCTAACGCTTCGTTATCCTCTTTGTGGCGTCCTACAACTAACTTAGAGCTATCTGGTAGTCTAAAGTGTCTTCCAAATTTTAATAGATCTATCGCCTCTACACTAAACTCTTCGTGTTCTATAAATTCTCTTATTTTTTGGCTATATACCGGTTCTGTTAAAAGGCAACCTCCACCTGGCGATTCATAATCGTCCCAACCATAACTCTTTGCCATTGCAAGTTGTCTATCGCGAGAGCGACCACTAATATCTAATAATTTATCGCCATCTACCCACCCCTCTAATTCAGGTTTTGTTGGCTCTAAAAGCTTAGCACAAAGTGGTCTTAATATTAAATTATCTTCATCTTGGGCTAACTTTTTTACCTGCTGCATTGCATCTTTTCTTTGGCTCATTGGTCTTTGCCCTAAAACTTCGCCCGTAACTAAAAAAGAGCCCCCTCTATCTTGCATAACCTTTTTACCAATTTTAAACATATAACCATGGCAATCTATACAGGGATTAAAATTTTTTCCATATCCATATTTGGGGCTAAATAATATATCTTGGATATACTCAGAGCGAACATCTAAATCTAAAAAATCTGCTCCTGCAATTTTAGCTCTACGCTCTAACTCTTTACTAACATCTTTAGTTCCACCAAAGCCAATATTGATATGCAGTGCTGTTACATCTATGCCCTGCTCTGTCATTAATTTAACGGCCAACATACTATCTAAGCCGCCGCTAAAAAGTGAAATTGCTCTCATAAGTTACAAGCTCTCCTCGTTTTATTTTTGGTAGTATATCGGTTTTTATCTTTCTTATTAAAAAGCTCTTCTTTTTATACTCGATATTTTTATTTACTGTAAGCTCTCTTAACTTTTGTTTATAAAATATCTCTAACTCTTGTAATATTTGAGCTTTAAACTCCTCGTCGTTAAGTACTGGTATATTATCATCTACAGCTATGCCTCTTAAAAGAGTGTGCTCTAAATTTCCAGAAGCTAAAGCTCTAAAGGCATCTTCGTACTCTCTTGCAAAATTAAAATCTAATACATTTAACAAATCATCGATTAAAGAGTCTCTCTCCATAAGTGTCTTTAATATCGACTCCCAAGCTGGGTCTTTTTTTATGCTCTGTTGCCCTTTTTGCTCACTACTATCTCTTCTTGCACCCTTTTTAAAATAGGCAATAGGAACAGCCATTATTCTAGCCGCCTCTTGTGAATATGCCTCTTTAACAACGCTTTTAAGGCTATTTAAGTAACTATTTATCTGCGCTATTGCTTTTTCTTTTTCATAAGGGTTTGTTAAATTAAAACTATTTTTAATACTCTCGATTACAAATGTTGGCAATGTTCGCCCACTACTTAATAACTCTCTTAACTCATCAATTTTACCAGCACTAACCATATCTGCTGGGTCTTGCCCTTGTGGAAACAGCACAACAGAGCCCTCAAACCCAGATGCACTTAACATTTTAGCAGCCTTTAGTGCAGCTGCAACCCCTGCTTTATCGCCATCGTAAGCTAATACAATCTTAGGCTCTCCCTTTCTTAAAATTGGTAAATGCTCGCTTGTAAGTGCTGTACCAAGAGTTGCTACTGCATTTGTAAAAC
>CAYMUV010000128.1:0-2822 GCA_964393855.1 uncultured Nitratifractor sp. | reverse complement strand
AATAATTAATCCATTAAATGGTTTAATCTTAATTTAACCAAAAAGTAATTAAAATAAATTAAAGAAAGAGAGGAAGTAAAATGTCACTAGTAAGAGATGTATCAATGTATCTTTGGCTATTAGTTTTCTACATTTTTGCAAAATATGCAGTAGTAGATTTAGATATGCCATTTTTCGATATGAACCATATTGTTTGGGCTCATAATGAGCTGTTTTATGTATCAACAAAAGATGTTTTTATAATTGCAGGAATATTCTTTTTGTTTATAGAAATATATAAAGCAGCAGCCCCAGGACCTTATAATCTATCTGAGATTATAGTTAGCTTTTTAGTTGCAGTTGCCTATTTAGCAATCTTTTTAATTTGGGATAAAGCACATAATGTAACATTTTTTATACTTATGCTTATGTCATTTTTAGATGCAATAGGTGGTTTTGTAATTGCAATTAATGTTGCGAAAAAAGATATATCTATAAGTTAATAGATATATCCTCTTTATATAAATAGCCTCTAATTTTTGGAGGTATCTTTTTTACTCTAAAGTTTTCCCTATCTTTTTTAGGAATTGTTAATTGAAGATATGGAGCAATAAATATTGTATTGTCTACTATCTCTATAGCCCATACTCTACCAGCAACAATAGAGTTTTGTTTTAGCAAAAGAGTTTGCTCTTCGTAACTTATTAAATAGCCCAACTCTTTTAAGTATTTCGAGACAGCTTGAGGAGCAACTTCGATAGTGTCTATTTTAATAACTCTAAGCTCTTTTTCGCTTTTAATTACTCTATATTGTTTGGCAATTATATCTTTGTCGATATTTAGAATTTTAAAACTTTTAATAAATCCATCTTTACCAGTTTTTAGCAGTTTGTTTACAATTGGTCTAAAGGTGTTTCTTTCGTAAATGCTATTAAAGTTGCTCTTATCGATAAAGTATTTTATGTTGTTTTTTTCTAAAAATTCTATTAGCTCATCTTTGGTGCTATTTAGCAGAGGTCTAATAATATTATAACTATCTCTTAGCTCAATAAAATCCATTCCTGCTAGAGTTGTAACCCCTGCACCTTTACTTAAACGCATTAGGTGCCACTCTAGTTTATCATTTAATTGGTGAGCAGTTAAAAGGTTTTTATAAGAGTGCTCTTTAATTATTTTAGAAAAAAAGTTATATCTAAACTCTCTTGCATTCAATTCGAAATTATTTTTAAATTTAGGCGCATTTTCTATATAGATTTGCTTATTATATTTTTTTGCTAAAGATTTTGCATACTCTATCTCTTCTTTAGCCTCTTTTCGTAAGCCATAGTTTACAATTGCAATATCAAAATCTATACTATTTTGGAGTAAAATAAAAAATAGAGCAGTAGAGTCCACTCCTGCAGAGAAAGCCAATAGGTTTTTACTATTTTTTAACTTGTTTATAATTTCAGAGTCAATCATATCTTCTTAATTAGTGTTGCTAAAGGGGTTGTGTCTGCTAATTCGGTAATTTTAGCAATATAGTATTCGCCATGTTCTACTGGTTTATCGTTTGTATCGTTGATGTAAATCTCTCCATCAATCTCTGGTGCCCACTGTGTTGCTCTAGAGCTTAATAGCAACTCGTGTTCACTGCTTGTTCCATCTACTATTAGTTCAATCTCTTTGCCAATTAATTTACTGTTAGATTTTAACATTAAATCTTTTGCAATTTCACCTAAAATATCTGCTCTTTTTCTTATTGTCTCTTTATCTATTTGCTCTAGATTGTATGCATGGGTACTCTCTTCGTTAGAGTATTCAAAAACAGTTACTCTATCAAATCCAAAATCTTTTATAAACTCTTTAAGCTCTAAAAAGTCCTCTTCGCTTTCGTTTGGATGCCCTGCAATTATAGCTGTTCTAATAAAGGCATTCTCTTTGCTCTTCATATACTCTAAAAGCTCTATAGTTTTATCTTTCCCTGCACCTCTTTTCATGGTTTTTAGCATATTGTCGCTAATGTGCTGTATTGGCATATCAAAGTATGTTTTAAAGATAGTAGAGTCTGCAATTGCATCGATTAACTCTTTTGTTGTTGTAGAAGGGTAGAGATATAGCACTCTTGCACTTTTGATACCAGGTAAAAGTTCTACTTGTTTTATAAGGTCAATTAATGCAGATTTATTGCCCAAATCTCTACCAAAACTAGATGTATCTTGTGAAATAAAGCTAAAATCTCTAAAGCCCTCTTCTATTAGAGATGAAACTTCTGCAATTACCGAGTCGATAGTTCTTGATTTAAGTCGCCCTTTAAAGCTTGGAATTGCACAAAAAGAGCAGTTTTGGTTACACCCTTCACTAAGTTTTATATAGGCATGATATCTAGAGCCGGTAATTACCCTTTTAGAGTTCTCGTTTGCTAAATAGACATCTGGAGTAAAACTTGTTTGCTTGTTTGCTATAAGCTCATCAATTCGCTCGTAATCTCCAACACCTGTAAAGATATCTACCTCTGGAAGTGCTTCTATAAGCTCCTCTTTATATCTTTCGCTAAGGCAGCCACTAACAACTAAAAGAGAGTTCTCTTTACGATTAGCAGAGGCTTCTAAAATAGTATTTATAGACTCCTCTTTAGCAGCCTCTATAAAGCCACAAGTATTTACTATTGTTACATCTGCATTAGCTTGTTCATCTGTTATTTCGTAACTATACAATTTTCCAAGCATAACTTCGCTATCTACAAGGTTTTTATTACAACCAAGAGAGATTAGGTGCACTTTTTTAGACATTAAGACCCTTAATTTTTATTACTATTATATCTAAAAGAGTTAATAATTTTGAATGTTAATTGTGTTAAGTGC
>CAYMUV010000127.1:0-2894 GCA_964393855.1 uncultured Nitratifractor sp. | reverse complement strand
AACACCAAAAGAGGCTCTAAGTTGTAAACCATATTTACAAAAACAGATAGAGATTATAAAACCAAAAATTATTGTTGCACTTGGCTCAACTGCATATAGTTATCTTACAAATGATAACCAAACAATTTCTAAAGCTAGAGGTAATATTATTGATATGCAAGATTTTAAACTAATTGCAACTTATCATCCAAGCTACCTACTTAGAAATCCATCTGCAAAGAAAGAGGTATATTTAGATTTGTTAAAGGTAAAAGAGCTTTTAGATATTACAGATTAATTGGAAAAGTAGTTTTTGTAGCTTCTAGTTTTCTGTTATTTATAACTTGCGAATTAATTAATAAAGTCCCATTACTATCTATAAATGTACCACTATATTGTAGTTTTTTACTCTTAGTTACAATCTCTCCTAGAACTTTTGTATAATTTTTATCTTTATCAATCTCATCTAATATAAATTTGCTATTTTTTGTTAAATTTAAATCTTTTGAAAATTGCTTTATATCTTCTATAGATATTTTATCAGATATATTTGGTGCTAATTTATTCTGCAAAGAGAAGTAATCTTCGTGCCTAATATCAGATATTATGCTATCTACTCTTTTTTTATAAAGTAACTCCTCTTTACTATTTTCACTAAGATAGTGATAAATACCATAGACTATTAAAGCACCTATTATAATTTTATATCCTGGTTTCAAATCTATAACCTCTCTGATTTTATATGATTAAAATTTAGTAAGTATACTATAACTATTACACTTGGTATAGCAATTGTTGCTAAATAGCATATAATCGACAAATTTTTACTATGCAATAGATAAAAAAAACCTAAAACAAAAAGTAAATATGCACCAACTCTTAAAAAAGAGAGAGACATAGCACTATTTTTTACACTCTCTTTTATCCCTACTCTACTCTTTTTTAATAGCTTTTTTTCCTCTTTTATTATCTCTTTAAGAGATAGATTTTCATCTATATTATCTTCGTCATACAAATTATAGGGGTCATCTATTTTATCTATTGCATCTTGGTCATCTATATTTGCAGGTATTGCGTCTGCTTCTAAGCGTTTAATTACCATATTTTTGTAACTCTTAAAAGATGCCAAAACAATAATAGATGATGTAATAAATGCAACTATAAATGTCTGAAAAACAGCACTAGATGCATTTATATACAATAAACCAGCACCAATTAATAAAAATGACATTAATAGCATTATTAACCTAATAAATAGCACTAAAAATCATCCTCTTCATCGCTATCATCAAATTTTCTACCAACATATTTAGGGTCGTTAGCTAACTTATCTAACTCTTTTTTTTGCTTTTTATACGCTTTGTAAACATTTAAAATCGCAGCCGACACACCCCAAAAAACACCAAGCCAAAAGAACCATCTATTACCAAATAGCTTTTCCATTCCTATGCCTAAACCTACACCTAAAAGCACAGCAACAACCATAGATAAACCAAGGCTTAAGTCATTAGCACCCTCTACTACTTTTTTTAATTTTGGCTCTTTTTTCATAACTAATCTCTTATATCTCGCATAACTTCGTATGCAGCTAAAATAGTTTGCTCTATCATATCATCTGTATGTGCTGCACTAATAAAGCCTGTTTCGTATGCACTACAAGCTAAATATATCCCTTTAGCTAACATCCCTTGGTGGAATTTTGCAAACATTTGTGTATTGCTATTTTGTGCATCTGCAAAGTTTTTAACCTCTTTAGGGCTAAAGAAGAAACCAAACATAGAGCCTCTTACATCTGTAACAAATGGTATCTCTTCTGCATCTGCTGCAGCTTGGAAGCCTTGCATAAGTCTTTTTGCTTTTGCTCCTAAATCTACATAAATAGTTGGATTAGCTTTAAGCTTTTGTAAGCTTGCAAGACCAGCAGCCATTGCAACAGGGTTTCCACTTAGTGTTCCTGCTTGATATACTGGACCATTTGGTGATAGCTCTTGCATAATTTCATCTCTACCACCAAAGGCACCAACTGGCATACCACCACCTATTACTTTACCCAAAGTTACTAAATCTGGTTTTACTTTACTAATACCTTGAGCTCCTCTTAGCGATGCTCTAAATCCGCTCATAACCTCATCGAAGATTAAAAGTGCATTGTGTTCGTCACACAACTCTCTTAAGCCCTCTAAAAACTTCTCGCTTGCTGGTACAAGACCCATATTACCTGCAATTGGCTCTATTATTACACAAGCAATATTGTCGCTATCTTCAAAACATTTTTGCACACTTTCTAAATCGTTATATGTTGCAAGAAGAGTATGTTTTGTTAAATCTGCTGGTACTCCTGGGCTACTTGGATTACCAAAAGTTGCCGCACCACTACCAGCTTGCACAAGCAAAGAGTCGCTATGCCCATGATAGCAACCTGCAAATTTTACAATGTCATCTTTGCCTGTATAGCCTCTTGCTAAACGCAAAGCACTCATTACTGCTTCGGTTCCAGAGCTAACAAATCTTACCTCGTCTATTGTATCAAAAAGATTTACTATCTCTTTTGCTAATTTGGTCTCTAAAAGTGTAGGTGCACCAAAGCTAAGACCCTTTTTTGCAGTAGATATAACAGCCTCTTCTATATCGCTATCACAATGTCCAAATATCAGTGGACCCCAACTTTGCACATAATCTATATACTTATTTCCATCTATATCAAACAGATATGCACCCTCACCTCTTTCTATAAATGGTGGCACACCACCAACACTATTAAATGCCCTAACTGGCGAATCTACACCACCGGGGATATATGCTTTTGCTTCATCAAAAGCTATTATACTTTTTTCAAACATCTACTCTCCTTTTAACAGATAATTTTTAATCTTTTTTGTTAAATCTTTGGTGTTGTCAATTTGGTTTACAAAATC
>CAYMUV010000126.1:0-2935 GCA_964393855.1 uncultured Nitratifractor sp. | reverse complement strand
TATAACTGCATTGTATAAGAGAGCGAAGTAATCCACCCCTCTAGCATATTTAAATCTTTTGCTACATCAAAGCCTTTAGTTGCCCACTCTGCAAAAGTATCGGCAATTATAACCTTTTTAAAGAGCCCCATAGAGAATATAAATAGCCCTAGAGCGATGTTGTAGTAGTTTTTAACCCTATTTTTTAGCTTTGCAAATTGCGGCATCATCTCTGCGTGATGCACAATTGGACCAGCAATTAATTGAGGGAAAAAGGTAACAAAAAGTGCATAATTTAAAAAGTCGTAATCTTTTGTTTCGCCACGATAACTATCGACAATATAGGCAATTTGCTGGAAGGTAAAAAAGCTAATTGCCAAAGGTAAAGCCAAGTGTAAAAGCCCTATTTTAGCGTGTAGTAGCCAATTTATATTCTCTATAAAAAAGTCCATATACTTAAAGTATCCAAGCAAACTTAGGTTAAAAATTACAGCAACTGTTAAAAGAGCTCTTTTAGAAACCTTTTTAAACTTTTTTGGAGTACTTAACTCTTTGCCAATAGTGTAATTAACAAGCATAGATATTAAAATTAGAGGCAAATACTTTACATTCCACCAAGAGTAAAAAAACAAAGAAGCAAAAACCAAAAAAGCCTTAGAGGCTTCGGTTAAGTGCTTTTTATTTAGATAAAAATATATAAAAAAAGTTATCGGTAGAAAAGCAAAGATAAACTCATATGAATTAAATAGCAAATTAGCACCTATTTTTTTATGTAATTATAGCCTTTATCTTTTAAAGTTCTATTTTTTATTGATAGCAAGGTCCATAAAATAAGAAGTTAGCACCATCTGCTTTTAGGTCGCCAAAGGTAGGATATGTCTGTTTTTCTCCACCTACTTCGCCACATACAACTACTTTATCACTATCTGAAAATTCTACTTGAGCTTCTGTTTCATAGTTTGAAGTTGCACATCCACTAATTATAGCAACTATACTTACTAATGTTATAATTTTCATTTCTAACTCCTTTAAATGATAGTAAAATTATAACAGTTGTTTTAATTTTAATTAAAAATTATATCATAATGAAATACTACATACTAAAGTAATGTGGTGTTTTAAGAGATATTATTACTAAAATTGTCAATGTGAAAAGTAAAGTATATATAAACTTTTTGTAATCTATAGTTGACAACTTTCTGTAAATAGGAATTGATACTATAGATGTTAAAAAAAGTGCTATAAACATATGCCATAGCCTTACTCCGATAAAATAATTTAAGGCTACTACGAGAGTAGCAACAGTAAAGCCAAATATAATTTGTTGTAAACTTTTAGACGGCGTTGTTACAGGGTCTGTTAACATAAAAAGTATATATACAATAAAAGATGTAGAGTATAAAGAGTCTAAAAAGTGACTAAGCATCCAATATGGGTCACTTTTGCCTATAATTAACCAACTTAAGAAGATATAGCTAAGTAAAAAAGATATAGATATTAAATATCTATCTACTCTAATTAAAATTAAAGTACCTATAAAAAGTACTATATATACAATATAGCTCTCTTTGCCTATCTCTCCAATTATTGGCAAGGCTTTTGGATAAAATATAAGTAAAGCAGCTATAACTGCAAAGTTAGAGGGATTAAAGATATGTTTGTTATCTATTTTTAGATACTGTTTTTGCATTAATGCTAAAAATATTAAAATATAAGGTATATACCAAGCTAACCATCCAACCATTAAAATAGTTCCAAGTACTGTAATAAGTGCTGAGTATGGAATAAATAGCTCTTTTTTTATTGTAAGCTCTGTTGCTGTAGCAAATATTAGTAGTGGCAAAAGATTTGCTAAATTAATCTGCAATTTATTGTTTAAGTAGCTTATTAAAATAAGTAGAGTTAGATTTAATAGTTGTTGTGCTTGTATATTTTTAATTAAATTCATAGTGTAATAGTATAAAAATATTGCTTTTAGTAAGGTTTTTTTAGTGTAAAAAAATAAAAGGATATAATTTAGAAGATTTTAAGTGGTGACCCCACGGGGACTCGAACCCCGGTAACATGGATGAAAACCATGGATCCTAACCGCTAGACGATGGGGCCACTTAAAATTAATAAAACGACTTCGTTTGAAGTGGCGAAATTATAAGGTAAAATATCTTAAAATTAGCTTAAATAAACAATAAAGGTAAAAAAATGATTAAAAAAGCAAAATTACTAATATTAGCGTCAATGGCCGCTACAATTACAGGTTGTGTAGGTGCAATGCCAGAGTATAATAGTTCTAAAAGTAGCATGATAGTTTTTAAAACTCCAACTTTGCGTTATGCAGACCAAGGTTTTGTATCGACAGCTAGTAGCGAAACAAAAGTAGAGATATATGGAAGTGGCGAAGCACTTATGAGACTTAGAATTACACCAAGCGAGGTTTGTTTAAGCTCTATGGCTTGTATGAGTAAAAAAGATTTTAATGCAAAAGTTTTAGGAAATAGCAATTATCCAGAGACACTTATAGAGAATGTATTTAATGGTAATCCAATATATGGTATGGAGGGTATCAGCCAAAGTGGTAGTAGCTTTACACAACACATAACTAAAGGTGGAGTTAATATAACTTATAGAAAAAGTGATAAAAAAATAGAATTTAATGATACAATTACAGGTGTAAAAATAAAAGTAATAAATCTATAATAGGACTGTAATAAAATGAATAAAAAATATGTAGGTGCACATGTTAGTGCAAGTGGAGGTGTACAAAATGCTCCACTAAATGCTAAGAAAATTGGAGCAAAAGCTTTTGCACTTTTTACAAAGAATCAGAGGCAATGGAAAGCAAAACCTCTGAGTTTGCAAGCTATAGATGAGTTTAAAATAAATTTAAAAGAGGCAGGTATTGCACCAGAGCATATATTACCACACGATAGTTATTTAATTAATTTAGGACACCCAGAAG
>CAYMUV010000125.1:0-2946 GCA_964393855.1 uncultured Nitratifractor sp. | reverse complement strand
TATAGCACTTATCGCATATCGAAAATCTATAACTTAAATCTAACTCTACGCCACACTTTTTGCAATGTTTTGTAAATGTTGCCTCTCGCAAGCTTCGTTCTATGTACTTATTTAGCTTATCTCTTACCTCTCTTGCTAGCTCTATATCTTTAAATTTATCGCTAAATTTAAAACTTAGCCAAAGGTATAGCGATACCTCTTTTACTCTATCTTCTGCATTTAGCAAGGCTGTAAAACTAACTGCCTTTTTTGGTATATTTTTAAGTTCTAAAAACTCTACCTCTTTGCCTTGCTCTAGCAGTTTTAAATACCTATGGAAAACTCTCTCTAAATATGGCGAATTTACCGACACAGGCGCACATGCTAAGTGATATTTAGATACCAAATCTAGCTCGTACTCATCTACAATTTTTGCTACCTCTAACATAGAGTCGATATTTGCAGCAACAAACGGACCATCAAACTCCATATTTGTAGCAAAAAACTCTAAAATTTTATAAAGATTATCTATTTGCAAAATCTCGGCAATCAGTAAAATGTGCTCTAGCGATGCCATTACAGATATTGGCAATTTAATATCTGGTAATTTTTGATTAAACTTATCTTTTATTGTTGCTAGGGTAGGGTTGTCTAGCGCCCCTACAAGTCCACTTTCGTGCAAACCATAACGCCCAGCACGACCAGCTATTTGCAATATTTCGCTAGTTGTTAATTCGCGTCTTTGTAGTCCATCGAATTTATTATCTCTAGCAAATAAAATAGTCTTAATAGGCAAATTTAGCCCCATTGCTATGGCATCGGTAGCTATTAATATTTGGCTCTCGCCCTCTCTAAAGCGTCTTGCCTCTTCGCGTCTTACCTCTGGAGATAGGTTTCCATACACAACCGAAACACTAAAGTAGGGTGCTATTTTATTTCGTAAAGCCAAAACCTCTTTACGCGAAAATGTTACTATTGCTGTAGATGGCTCTAGCTTTTTAATTGGCGTAGCTTTTTGCATAAGTACCAATGGATTTTTACGCTCGTGTTCTACAACTGTTAAAGGCTCATCTAAATAGTTGGCTAACTCTTTTACAACATTTAAAGCATCGCTAGAGCCTGTTAAAATAACTTTTTTTGCAGGTGCACCAATAAGTGCATTTGCCCAAGCCCAACCTCTATCGCGGTCGTTAATTAACTGAATTTCGTCGATTACACAAACTTCTACCTCGATATCTGTATTTAACATCTCGATTGTAGAGCTAATATGCGTTGAGTCTTCGTCTATAATCTCCTCTTCGCCTGTTATTAACGAAACTGCAACACCATCACTCTTTAGACTCTCGTAACCCTCTAGTGCCAAAAGCCTAAGTGGCGCTAAATATAGCCCACTATCTGCTTGCTTTAACTCTTTTAATGCACTATAAGTCTTACCACTATTTGTAGGACCTACATTAAAGATAATCTCTCTATTAAGGCTTCTTGCAACCGGAAAGAGCTTTTTAAAATCTCTAATAGTTTTTGCTAGCAAAACCTCGCGTTTTTTTTGCTCTTTTTGCTCTTTAAACTTTTCGTTAAAGTGATATATGACTCTTTTTGTTATTTTATCTTTTAGTTTTAGATTTCTGTTATTTTTTATATATGGCAATATAAAGTTAATTGCATACTCTTTAATAGACTCTTGGCTTAAATCTAAAGGATAGCTAGCCTCTTTTAACATAGAAATTAAGTTAGATAAATATTGTTCAAAAAAGATAATTTGCTCATCTTTCTCTTTTGTAAAGTGCATTTTTAGAGAGTCTAATCTATTGCCCCAAACTAAATTATACATATCTTGTTTGTTTACTGTTATATTAACATCAAACTCTAACTCTTGCTCGTTTATGGCTTTTGTATAACTTTTACTTAGCAAATAAGATATCGCATTTAAAGATACGCTTGCACCATCTACAACACTTTTAACAAGTTTTTTAACTATTTTTAGAGGAATAGGGGTATAAGCAAGCTCTGCAATTGGCTCTTTAACAGCTTCGAATATAGAAGCTACTAATTTTTGGTCTAAATACTCTATAGACTCTAAAGATTTTATAAACTCTGCTATCTCTGCGCTCTTTTTTTCTATTGCCTCTAATTTTAAGTTACTTAAATACTCTAAAACTTCATCTTTTTTCTTAGATAAAAGCTCTTTTTGCGTTGTACCAAACGAAATAGAGTGTACAAAAGATAACTCAATATCTCTATTATCAATATCTACTATATGTTTTTTGGTAAACTCTATTGTATCAGCACCCACAAAATCTATGTCTAAAATTTGGCTATACTCGTCTAAAACTTTTCGCATTCTTAGATAAAATAGCTTCTTTTCTACCTTTTGTTTTGTAATTTTAGAAGCCTTTTTATCCATAAATTCACTAAGTATAACTTCGTCTTCTTGGGGTGTAGTATCTTGGTCTTCTAAAAACGAGAGTATAAGCTCTACTTTATCGCGTTTTGCACTCTTAGAAATAGTTGCTTGGTCTTCTAAAAAAGATACAATAGCTTTTCTTATATGGTAGTCGCCTTCACTCCAAATTCTTCGTATATATTTTATAATATCAACTCTCTCTAAAGAGTCTATATCACCCCCAATAAGCATTACTAAACCATAAAGAATATCGTCACTAAAATCTAATATAGCCTCTTCAAAAGGTCTATTATTAAATAGCGATTTAATCTTATTGTTTAGTTTTATAAAATGTTTTCTCTTCTTTTTTGCCATTATATTTTAGTACTTTAAATATTTTTGTGTAACTATAACATAAAATAGCAAGAGTTTAGGTAAAATTAGAGTAGGGCAGTTTAATACAAACAGAGTAAAATATTTAAAATTAATAGAATAGGGGAGTTATGAGAGAATTAACTGTAAAGATTGGACCAGTAACTACAATACACGACAGAAGCTATACAAAAGATGGCAAATTTATAAAC
>CAYMUV010000124.1:0-2955 GCA_964393855.1 uncultured Nitratifractor sp. | reverse complement strand
AGTGTGCCTTTACCAAATGCTTTATCTATCTGTTTTATTGCTAAATCTAGTGCTTTTTGCTTATTTGCATCCATTTTATTTACCTTATAAATATAATTTAAATATATTGTAACACTTTTTTTATTAATAAATGATACAATATTGCAAAAGAATATTTTAAGGAAAAGTATGAAGATAGATATTGCACACTCACCAGATGCCGATGATATATTTATGTATTATGCGATTAAATTTGGTTGGGTAGATTGCAAAGATTATGAATTTAAAAATATAGCCCTAGATATAGAAACACTAAATGTAGAAGCAATTAAGGGCACTTATCCAGTTACTGCAATTAGTTTTGCTTTATATCCAAAAATTAGAGACGATTATGCACTTTTAAAAACAGCAGTTAGCTTTGGCAATGGCTATGGACCAAAATTAATTAAGCAAAAGGGTAAAAAGCTTCGCCCAAATTTAAAACTTGCTCTCTCTGGAGAGAATACAACAAATGCGATGTTAATTAGACTAAAATATCCAGAAGCTAGAGTAAAATATATGAACTTTTTAGATATTGAAAAGGCTGTTGTTAGTGGCGAAGTAGATGCAGGGGTTTTAATTCACGAATCTATTTTAGATTTTGACAGCTCTTTAGAGGTAGAGTTAGAGCTTTGGGATTGGTGGCTAGATTTAGCTAAAGAGGAGCTTCCTTTGCCACTTGGGGGCATGGCACTTAGACGCTCTTTGCCACTAAATAGGGCGATAGAGATAGAGAATATATTAATAGATGGTGTAAAAGTTGCAAATGAGAGAAAAGAGGAGCTAAGTAATCTTTTAGTAGAAAAAGAGCTTGTTAGAATTAGTGATAAAATGCTAGAGAGATATTTAGATATGTATGCATCGAATGAGTCTATTGTGTTAAACGATATACAACTAAAAGCACTTGATAGACTCTTTGAAATTGGGTATAATTACAAAGAGTACGATTGCAAGATTGAAGCTAAAGATTTTTTAATACCTAGCGAATATAGTAATTGGCGAGAGATGTAAGGGGAAGTTTTGAATATAATAATAGTGCTAGCTGCAATTCTTTTTGGTATATTTATTATAGAGATGGACAAAAATGGTATAAAACCAAATATGAATGACGATAGCTCTGTAAAAGTAGTTGAACACAGAGGTGAAGATAGCTTTTCTCTCTTTGGCTCTGATGATAGTAACGATAGAGTTAAAATTATAAACTTCGATATATATAAACTTAAGGGCAAATCTCTAAACTCTATAAAAAGACGCTCATTTAGAGAGGGGTTAAAGAGCTCACTAAATGGTACAAATAAGTATAAAATAAGCTACAACCCTAATATAAAACTAATTGCCTCAATTAAAGAGGATATCAGCAGATTAAAAAAGAGAAACTACCTAAAGAATGGAAGGGATTACTATAGAGTAGAAAAAAGCGTTAGCCTTACTGTAAAATTTGCTCTATTTAGGGACTCTAAAAAGACATACTACATAGATTCAATTACATATAGAGCAAAAATTAATGCTGGCTCATATAGTAGCTATGAAGATGCTTTATATAAGATAGATAAACGGCTATACTATATAGCTGCTCAAAAGTTATCAAATAGAATTTTAGCTAAATATAATACTATAATAAAACGAGTACGATAGTATTTAGCTTCATTATTTCTTAATAAAAACAGCTCTTTAATTAACTTAAAAATATATCAGTATAATATGTGATAAAAACTAAAGGAGATGCCTATGAAAAAGAGTTTTGTAATAGTTTTAGCAGGTGCAATATTTATGACATCTGGATGTAAACAGTTAGATAAAATTGTAGATAAAGTTGTGCATAAATATAAAGAGTATAGGGGTAAAAAGAAAAGAGGTCCAAAACCATTTACCGAGACTTTTCAATCTGAAAATGGTTATAAGCGTATATTAATTACATCTTCTTGTAGTGCAAATCATCCTGTAAGATTTGTCTATTTTAAAACTCCAACAGATGCACATAATAACTTTTTTAGAGCTACAAACTCTCTTATGAGCTATCCTGCTAGCACTCTAAAACCATATTGGGATATTAGATATGTAAACCCAATTAGTGAATATGTAAGAAATGGCGATGGTTCACATTATGCTAACCATAGCAAATTTACAGGTCTAGATGCAAGGGTTAGTGGTGGCAACTTTATAGCAGGTAGTAGTGCTTCGCAAACAGATGCAGGTGGTAGTATGGTTGCTGCTAAATGTGTAGATGGTTTTATTGCTGCATCAACAACTATAAACTTACACGATGCACCAGATATGCAGCTAACTTATGCTGGAATACAGTCAACTTATGCATATCGAATTAGTACGAAATCTAATGTATATCCTTGGGGTAAGAGTGATGGTAACTTAGTGCTTCAAGCTCACTTTGATGAACCACTATATTTTAATTATGGAAATAATGAGGGTGGAAGTGTATCGTACAATGTAATAATGCGTAATAAAAGAAATGGCAAAAAGTTAAATTTTGTAATTGGTATTTATGCTGTTGGGGATGCTTGGACAAAAGAGAAGTCTGGTATCAGATTTGACCCAACAACCGGTATAGTGCATGTTGCAACAGTAATAGATAAAGACTCTTGGTGGTCAACAAAATCTCCTAAATCAAAATCTATTACCGAGTTTTTTAATCAAGCAGGAAAAACAACAAAAGATGATGGCTCTTGGCCAGACTTTTTTAGGGTAAATATATCTTATAACAATATGAAAGCGGTACTAAATGAGTTAAAGAACAACCCTCCATCTTCGGTTGCAGGGCAAGATTTTGGAACAAATCCACAAGATTGGGAGTTAACTAATATAATGATTCAATATGAGGTAGAAGAGAACGGTGGAAAGGCATCTATGTCTGGCTCGTTTAGAGGATTTGATGTATATATAACAAAACAACCTATATAATAACTATTTAAAATAGCACCT
>CAYMUV010000123.1:0-3031 GCA_964393855.1 uncultured Nitratifractor sp. | reverse complement strand
GATACTGCTATTGTTAGAATTATGATGGGTATTAGTAAATCTTTAACTGTTTTCATTTATCAACTTTGACTGATAGAATATTTAAGATAACTCTATTTATATTATCTAAACAAAAAGAGTTTTTTACATTTTGTGCAACTTTATCTTTGTATCTTCCCCATGCAAACATTGGTATTTGCCACTGCTGTATTGCTTTAAAATTATGCCCAGAAAAGTTGGTATTGTGGCATACATCTTCTCCATGGTCTGGGTGGTAAACAACAGTTGTAACATTTGCATCTTTAGAGTGTTTTATTGCTTCTATAAAGTTATATTTATTATAATCGCTGTAAAGCACGGCATTATCGTATTGGTTTCTAAAAACAAGTGCGAACTTGCTTCTACCCTCTTTTAATAAATTTTTAATAACACTATCGCTAAAGTTATATGTAAATATCGAAAACTTTTTAGGATACCTATAATCGTAAGCTGGGTGTGCCTCTAGCATATGTATAATAATAAACTTTTTATCTGAATTGTCATTTAATGCACTTTTTAGATGTGGTAAGATTACTTCATCGTAACTGCCTTCGCCTCTTGACCTTCCTTTATTTGTTAAAACTAATTTATCTGCACTTTTCGCAAATATATTTATTGCACCTCGGCTATCAGAAGTGTGATTACTTATCCAGTATGTTTTATAACCAGCCATCTTTGCTAATAAGACTATATTTGGATACTTAATCCAAGAAGATGGATTGCTTTTATTTGCATCTGTTAGCATAAGTTTAAATGCAGGAACAGTTGCAGGAGCAGAGGCAGTAATATTGTGAAAAATTTTTAGTTTATCTTTTATCTTCTCTAGATATTTGTTTGTGTCTCGTTTATAACCATAGAGTGACCAATTATATTTTGTTTCGCTTTCGCCAATAATCCATACAATAGTGTTTTTTTTCTCTTTTCCAATATATTTTGGATGAAATTTGCTATTTTTTAAATTTTGTGAAACTAAGCTATTTAGCTTATTGGTTTGGCTAATTTGCCACTTGTATTCATTATAGTAGTGGTAAACATAGTTAATAGGGTTTGTGTGTCGCATAGTTGGGTTTAAGTGTAGTAACACAAGTAGCACTCCAAAAATATACAAAGATTTTTTGCTACTATTAGATGGTGCAAAAAGTATGTATCTAATATAGCTATATCCTACAACAATAATTAAAATAATATGCTTTATTAAGTAGCTATAGTATTGTAAAAAAAACTCTTTTGTTTCGCTACTATCGGTATCCATTATAGCTTGTATTACGATTAAATCATCTTGTGCAACGCCAAAAATATCTCGTAAAATAGAGTGAAATAGAAGATTTGAAAAAGCTAAAAGTGCTACTGTTATTAATAGAAAATTTGTTAATCTATTTTTGTAAAGTGTTTGCAAAGAGCTAAAAAAACCGATAGCAAAAAAACCAAAGGCAGATATTTTTAAAGCTCTTGTATAATTTAAATAGCCTAAAAGAAAGTAAAGCAGAACTATTACCAAAAATAGTGAAGCTTTTTTAAGAGGAGTGTTAAACATTTTATTTGCCTTTACATAAGTTTAAATTTTCTTTTATATCTTTGCTTTTAATGCCACTACATCCAAGTATTGAGTGGTATAGATAGTCGTGTGTAATGTTTTTATCTTTTAAATAATTAAAATTTTGTGTAAAGCTATTATACTCTTCTTTGCTTTTGTATTCATTTGAAAACCAAAATATAATTGGAACATTAAATTGCTCTTTTGGGGCTGTTTTTACAGGTGCACCATGAAAATAGACTCCATTTTCTCCTAGTGATTCACCATGGTCAGAGAAGTAAACAAGCATAGCATTTTTGTTTTTTAGCATATTGATAGTTTCTGTCAAAAAGTTATCAACAGCAATAATTGTATCATCAAAAGTGTTATCCAATTCTGACTTTGGACACTTTTTGACATCTGCTGTGTGGCATATTGGTTTAAATTGTTTGTCACTATTGGCTAATCTGTCTATATATGTTTGGTGAGAGCCAAGAGTATGGATAATTAAAAGCTCTTTGCCACCTTTGTAATTTTCTATATCTTTTTTAATGTATGGAAGTAGTGCAATATCTTTTGTGCCTACTTTTTGCTCATTAATAATTCTATATTTACCTACCATTTTATCGTAACCCAGATAGTTATAAAAAGCATTTAGTGTTTGTAGGGTGTATAGATGTATTTTATAACCTAGAGCTTTAAATTCTCTTGTAAATGCCACACCCTTTGGTGCTGAATTAAACTCTTTACACTCTCTTTTTGTAAATATGTAGTGCATTGAATTAACAGTTAAAGTGTCGCAAGATTTGGCATTTTTAAAGCTATAAAGATTTTCTAATTTACTTAAATTTGGGTTTGTATTTTTCTTGTAACCATTTAGGCTAAACCTATCACCACGCGATGTTTCACCAATGACAACAACAATTAAAGAGTCTTTATATTTAGAGACTAAGCTACTCTTATCTACTTTTATATTTTTATAATCACTTTTTAATATTTTTAAATCTTTTTTTGCTTTTTTATATGCAAAAAATAGGTCTATAGGAGAGAAATTTTCTAAAGCATAAATAGTTTTATAATCCCTAATTTGTCCTTTTGCTCTATATTTGTAACCCTGAAGATACATTAAAAATAGAACTAATAATATTGAGCCTATACCGTATTGGAAATATTGTTTGAAAGAATTTTTATATATTTTAACTTTAAACAGCAAAACAATAGGAATTAATGCCGTAAAAATAACCCATATAACTAAAGAAACCGAAGCCATTTCGCTTGTTAAAGATTTATCGTTAATCAATCCACTTAAGATTATATCTGATGTAATAGTTACATTATATCGCCATTTAAAGAAAATAACAATAGAAGCAAAGAGTATAAAAGTAGCAATTACAATTTTAAAAACAAACTTCCCAAAAATTCTAAAAATTAGTAGAAGTATGAAAAATAGTATAGCAATGGGTATTGCATAATATAAATCTTTAATAGAGTGATAAGCAA
>CAYMUV010000122.1:0-3092 GCA_964393855.1 uncultured Nitratifractor sp. | reverse complement strand
TATAATCGCTTTATGTTTAAATTTTATAAAAAATATCTAATTTTACTAATTGTTTTTATATCTATGCAGTTTGCGTTTGCCTCGGAGAATAAAGAGCTAATAGTTGCTACAAAAGTTTCGCCACCATTTGCTATGAAAAATGCTAAAGGTGAGTGGGAAGGTGTATCTATTGAGCTTTGGAAAGAGTTAGCTAAGCGACTAAATTTAAAGTATAGATTTCAAGAAGAGAGTCTTGATTCTATGCTTGATAAAATAAAAGATAAAAAAGTAGATATAGCACTTGCTGCCTTAACAGTAACTGCTAAAAGAGAGAGATATATAGATTTTTCACAAAGTTACTATACTACAAATTTAACAATTGCAATACCAGAGAAAAAGAGTAACATATTTAAAAAAATATTTAATAGGTTGTTTTCAATAGAGACCCTTTTGGTTATATTTGGCGTTGCAATTATAATTTTAATTGCAGGTTTTGCTTTTTGGTTAATGGAAAAAAGTGTAAAAAGTAAAGAAAAAATAAGTTTAGGTGATGGATTGTGGTGGGCAATTGTTACAATGACAACAGTAGGCTATGGAGATAAAACTCCAACTACTAAAGGCGGTAAATTTGTAGCAGTTATTTGGATGTTTGTATCTATATTTTTAGTAGCAGGTTTAATTGCAGCCGCAACATCTATGCTAACAAGTGCAAATAGAGAGTATTTTATATCTAAAGAGTCAGATTTAAATAGGGGTACAATAGGCAGTATAAAGGCATCTGTAAGTAGTAAATATCTGCTTAATAGAGATGTGACCCCATACTATTTTAATACAATTAAAGATGCCCTAGATGCCCTAAAGAGTAAGAGTATAGATGCCTTTGTATATGATGAAGCAATTTTAAGATATATGGTCGATAAAAAGTACCCAAAAACTCTAAAAGTTACAGATGCACGATTTGTGCCACAAAACTACTCTATTGCGCTACAAAATGGTTCTAAATTAAGAGAAAAATTAAATATAGAGCTTTTGGATTTTATAGAGACTCCAGCATGGAAAGATATTAAAAAGCGATACTTTTTGAAACAGTAGTTCTTACAATTCATACAAAGAACTAGCATATAAAAAAGTATAATAAATAGCCTATAAAAGAGACTATTTTATATATTTATGATTTAAATTATTTAATATAAATTCCCTTTTTACTCAAATTAATTTATATTAAATTTTTTTACATAAAAGATAAATTAAATATTTTATAAAAAAGTGTTTCTAGCAGTTACATAAATAAAAAATCAACTATATAAAAATATGAGAGTAACTATTATGTAATTAAATATCTGTTAATATGTAGTACTTTATATATAAAGGGGTATATATGACACATATAGCTACTGAACATCCCTATTTTGGGGCGTTTGTTCTATTTTTGTTGACATCGGTTGCTTTTCCTGCAACTCTGTTTCTAGCTAGATTTGTTAGTAGAAGATTAGCAAAGCTAGATACAGAAAAGTTAAAACTTTCGATTTATGAGTGTGGTCCAGAGCCAGACCGTCAACCAAATACAATCTCTGTGCAGTTTTATCTAATAGCACTTTTATTTATTTTGTTTGATGTTGAGATTGTGTTTATGTTCCCATGGGCGCTAGATTTTAAGCCTCTTGGAATGTTTGGTTTAGTTGAGATGATTTTATTTATTGTATTACTTGCAATTGGATTTATTTACGCATGGAAGAAAGGAGCACTAGAATGGCACAGCATCAAGTAAATTATGCATCAGCAGGTGGTTTACCAGTTGCTTTAACTACTGCAGACCATCTTATTAACTGGGGGCGTTCTAACTCTTTGTGGCCACTTACTTATGGTTTGGCGTGTTGTGCTATCGAGATGATGGCATCTGGTGCATCTAGGTTTGACTTTGATAGAATGGGGGTTATCTTTAGAGCATCTCCAAGGCAAGCAGATGTTATGATATTAGCAGGAACACTTACAAAAAAACACGCAGAGTTTACAAGGCGTCTTTATGACCAAATGGCAGAGCCAAAGTGGGTAATTAGTATGGGAAGTTGTGCAAATACGGGTGGTATGTTTAACACTTATGCAATTGTTCAAGGTGTTGATAGAATTGTTCCAGTAGATATATACCTTCCTGGTTGTGCACCTCGTCCAGAAACTCTACAATATGCAATGATGATGTTGCAAAAGAAGATTAGACGCGAATCTGCTAATATGAATAAAAATAAAAAGCAAAGGTTCCTATAATGAGAAAGTATACTCCAAAAGGCAATGTACAAGCCAAAGCAAAATATACAGATAGATTCTATGTTTCTCCAATGGTTCCACGCGAGAAACCAGAAGATGGTAGTTTTTTTGCAGATGTTGTTAGTAAATTAGAGGCAAAAGGTGTAGAGGTTTTAGATAGCTACATCGAAATTGGACAACTTGTAATAAAAGTAAAACCAGAGCAAAATTTAGAGGCAGTAAAAGCCCTTAAAGAAGATAGCTGTTTTAATATGTGTAGCGAACTTAGCGCAGTTGATTATTTAGCTAAAGATGGTGAATTTGAGATATTTTACCAACTTTTAAATTTAGAAAAAGCACTTAGAGCTAGAGTTATTACAAGAATTAAGGGTGACCAAGCAATCGAGAGTATTCATCCTATATTTAAAATGGCAAATTTTGCTGAGCGAGAGATGTTTGATATGTTTGGAATTTATGTAAATAACCATCCGTATTTAAAAAGAATTCTTATGCCAGATGATTGGGTGGGTCATCCACTACTTAAAACTTATCCACTACAAGGTGATGAAGCTGCATCTTGGTATGAAGTTGATAAAATTTTTGGTAAAGAGTATAGAGATGTTATTGGTCCAGAACTTCGCGACCCTGCTAGAATTGATAGGTACGATACTCAAAGATTTGCACGCGTTGGTAAAGAGGTTCCATTTGGGGCAGACCCAGCAACAATTGAAGATACAAACAATAGTATCGAAGATGGATACTCTAAGACATTCTTAACAGACTATACAACTGGTACTAAACAGTTAGAGAATAGAAAATAGGAGGGGTGATGAGACAGCAACCAAATAAACTACAACCGTTTTTCGAAAACC
>CAYMUV010000121.1:0-3207 GCA_964393855.1 uncultured Nitratifractor sp. | reverse complement strand
GCTATAAAGTAGAGTATAGATTCCAAAAGAATAAAGACTTTAGTGACAGAAAAGACCACAGAGTTAGATTAGAAGCTAAATATAAATTTTAATCTATAAATATAAAGGGAGTTTTACTCTCTTTATTAATATTTTTAAGAGTCCACACATTTTTTGTTTACACACTTAAAAGCCTTACTGAAAGTAGTAAGCCTTTATCTTCTTTGTGGGCTCTTTAAAATATTATTCTTTGTAAAATTATTCTTAAATATTTCTATCCATAATAAAAGTTTCAATTTTAGAGTTAAAGCTACAAAATGGATTGCTAAAATCCTAAGCAAAAGATGCTATATTGGTAGTTAAAAAGGAATATTTTACAAATAATAATAGTATAAAAGTTATATCTAAATTTAGAATTTTATATGGCTAATACTACTTTATTTGTTGTATATTTGCATACATATAGCTTACTTCTAATATATAGAGTTACTATTTAATTTGAATAAATTTAAGGCTAGCTATTTAAAAAGTCTATTATCTTCCATTCGCCATCTAAGGTTTCTACAAGGGCTGTGCAATTTTCTACCCAATCGCCACTGTTTAGGTAAGTTATGCCATTAATATCTTTTATTTCTGCTTTATGTATATGCCCACAAATAATGCCATCGTAGCCTTTTTGTTCTGCGTAGTTTGCAAGTATTGTCTCAAAGTCTGTTATAAAGCTAACAGAGCTTTTTACATTATCTTTTACATATTTAGATAACGACCAATATTTACGGTAACCAAAAAGTTTTCTTACTCTGTTTATTGGGCTGTTTAAGTATAAAAGTAAATCGTATCCGTAATCCCCTAAAATAGCTAGCCATTTTTTGGTCATTGTTATTGCATCGAAAAAGTCTCCGTGTGTTACAAAATATTTTTTGCCATCTATTCCAATATATTCTGCTTCTTTTTTTATATAAATTCTATCTCCTAAAATAAGTGGTAGAAAATCTCTTAAGAATTCGTCGTGGTTACCTGGAATATAGTAAATATTAGTGCCTTTTCTTGCTTTTCTAAGTAATTTTTGTATAACATCTGAGTGGCTTTGTTTCCATTTTACTTTTCTTTTAATTGCCCAGCCATCTATTATGTCGCCAACTAGGTATAGATTTTCGCTTTCGCTCTCTTTTAAAAATTTTAAAAATTGTTCTGCTTTAGAAAATTGTGTTCCTAAATGTATATCTGATACAAAGATAGTTTTATATCTCAATTTATAGCCCCTTTATGTAACGCTCTGCTTTTTTTGCTTTTATTTTTGTAATATCTACCAAGATAAAACCATCGATACAATCGTTAAAATCTTTATCTATATTAAAATCTAAAAATTTTACACCATCATTTTCGCATAGTTCTGTATATTGTTTATAAAGTGTCGGTACTGTTGCGTTATAGTAACTTAATTGGTTTCTTAAAGTTAAGAAGTCTTGTTTTATATCGTCTCCAGAGAATATTTTACTTAACTCCTCTTCTTTTTGTGTGGTTAATTTAAATGGTCTTTTAGACTCTACTAACTCTTTTTGGCATCCATAATATAAATTGTAATAGTATGTAATTAAGTTAAGTGCCTCTTTTGGTAATGCACTACTTAAACTTACTGGACCAAACATATATTTTATATTTGGATTATTGTACAAATATGCTCCAATACCTTGCCATAAATAATCTAAGGCTCTGCTACCCCAATATTTTGGTTGTACAAAGCTTCTACCAAGTTCGATAGAGTTAAAAAGATAATCTTTAAATTCCTCTTTAAAATTAAAAAGAGTATTTGTATAAAAGCCTTGTACACCTAAGTTTGGCTCTATAAAGTTGCTTTCGCCAATTCTGTATGCACCTACTATTTCTAAATCGTTATCGTCCCATAGAATGATATGTTTATAGTAATAGTCATAGTTGTCTTTATCTCTTCTAGCACCTGTGCCTTCTTCGACTTTTCTAAATGTTAATTCTCTAAGTCTTGCTATCTCTTTTAATATAACTGAGCCTTGTTCATATTCGTAAAGATATATTTTTTTATTATCGCTAGTTGTACCAAGAAGCTTTGTTTTTAGAAGCTCTTTTTTTAATTTTTGTCTATCTTCTGGGTGTGCTATTGCTTTTTCAGTTTCGAAAATCCCTTTTTTACCTTTTGATATTCTATATAAATGTTTTTTAAATAGCTTAACAGTTGTTTTAACATCGATATTTGTTTTTGCATAATTTTTATATGGAATTAGCTCTCCAATAGTAAACTCTAGTGAACCACCTTTTTGTCTAAACATTTCGTGAGGAAGCAAAAAAGTAGATATAGATTTATTTATAGAAGATAGCGTATAAAATACTGCTGAATTTTTAGCTTTAATATGAATTGGAAGTATAGGTGCATTAGCATCTGTTGCAAATTTTAGAAAACCTTTATTCCATTTAACATCTTTAATGCCGTTAGTTCTAGCACGAGAAACTTCGCCAGATGGAAAAATAATAACAGCTTCATTATTATTAAGAGCGTTGCGTATATCTTTTACAGACTCTTTAGTTAAAGATGAACCAAAACTATCTACACCAATTAATATAGGTTTTAATTGCTCTATTGATGACAATACATCGTTAGCAACTACCTTTATGTCGCTTCGTACGCTATGGATTAAATCGATTAAAGATATTGCATCTAATGCACCTAATGGGTGGTTTGCAACAATTACTACTTTACCAGATGTAGGAATATTCTCTAACTCTTTATTATTAAATTTATATGAAAAATTAAAATATTCTAATATGCTATCTACAAATGAAAATGCTCCTAAGTTTTTATTATCTTCTAAAAATTTATTTATATCATTTTCGTGAATAACCTTTCTTACTGCAGCAAATAAGTAGTTTAAAATAGGTTTTGGAACAGAATTTATTTTTGGATATTTATCTACAATTACTTTTTGTGTATTTATCAATTATAATCTCCTTACTATGTATTGATTGTTAATTTTATTAAATAAAAGTAACGAGAGGGTAACAGTATATATATAATAATGTATGTCAAACGAGTGGCCTTTTTATAAGCAGATATCGAAATATGGGCTATTTGAGTTAAAATATGTGGTGATATATATGTAAAGTATACTTTTTGTTACCATTTCGTTACCAAATGTTTATATAATTGCAGCGTAAATACAAAACAAAAGGATTAAGATGAAAAAATTAGTTTTAGGT
>CAYMUV010000120.1:0-3210 GCA_964393855.1 uncultured Nitratifractor sp. | reverse complement strand
GATTAATCTCTAATCTACTTCCCATAAATTAAGTAGCTCCTCTATTCTATTTTCTCTTTTTAAAATTATCTCTATCATCTCTCTTACTGCGCCACTGCCACCGTTTGAGCTTAAAATATTAGCCACTTCTCGCTTAACAAAATCGCTTGCATTATTTGGGCAAAAAGACTCTTTTGCAACTCTTAACATAGAGAGGTCATTTAAGTCATCTCCAATAGCTGCTACACTACTCCAAGTTAAACTATTAGCCTCTAGTATCTCTTCTACTTTTGCTTTTTTGTTTTTAACACCTTGATAGCAGTATTGTACTCCAAGCTCTTTTGCTCTATTTGCAACTATTGCAGACTCTCTACCAGTTACAATTGCAACCAAACCCCCAAGTCTAATCCAACTAGCAATTGCTAAGCCATCTTTTACACAAAAACTTTTGCTCTCTTCGCCACTGTTGGTATATGATATTTTACCATCAGTCATTGTGCCATCTACATCTAATAAAAGCAGTTTGATACTCACAGTACACCTTTGGTACTAGGAATACCAACTCTTTCGTTCTTAGCTACTGCTCTTCTTAATGCAACTGCAAATGCTTTAAAAGTGGCTTCTGCAATGTGGTGATTATTTTTACCCCTATTGTAAACCAAGTGTACATTTAAAGGCATATTGTAAGTTAAAGATTTAAAAAACTCCTCTACAAGTTCTAAATCAAAATCTCCCACTTTTGTTCCGTTAAAAGGTACATCAAAATATAGATACCCTCTATTAGAGAGGTCTATATCGCAACTTACGCTAGCTTCGTCCATTACAACTGTTGCATTACCATATCGCTCTATGCCTTTAGCAGGGTAAATTAGTTCGCCTAAAAGTTTCCCTAAAACAATTGCTACATCTTCTACTGTGTGGTGGTCATCTATATGTAAATCACCTTTAGCATTAACTGTTAAATCCATTAAAGAGTGACGAGCCAAAGCGTCTAACATATGGTCAAAAAAACCTATACCGGTATCTATATTAGCAACACCACTTCCATATAAATTACAAGAGATTGTAATATCTGTCTCTTTTGTTACCCTACTCTTTTCTCTCATAGTACAATCTCCTTTTAAATATTCTAATATAATTTTAGCTAAAAAAGATAGATTATTTGTTTAAGAATAAGAAATTATCTTACTAAGATTAGTTATACAACTAAAAAATGCAGAAAATAGTTTTAAGCTCAGTGCTTATGAGTTAAGCTTAAAAAAATAGAAGTAAAAAAATAAATTAAAAAGTTTAACTTTGTTATAACTATATTTAAATTTGATATGTTCATAAATATTGCAAAAGCTTTATACTTTTGGCAATATTTAGTAATTATTTTTTATTTTCTTATAACAAATGCTCCACTAATTGAGTTATCTCTAATAAAGTCAAGCGCCTCTTCTTTAGAGCCAAAGCCCATAACATGTACTCTATGTAAAATCGTACCATCATCAGCTTTACCATCTTTTATAATAACTTGTTTACCATTAGCTAAAGCCATATATTTTGCTTTTGTAATTTTAGCACCCTCTGCTCTAGCAAATGCACCAACTTGAACACCAAAATCTGTTAGCTTAATTTTTGGTGCAGCTTTACCAGCTTTAGGTCTGTATATTTTACCTGCAAATCCTACAACCTCTAGCTTAACATTACAAGTTCCTTTTTTATCTATACCAATCTCTTTACCTACTGCATAAGAGCAATCAACAATACGACCAGCAACAAATGGACCTCTATCGTTTACTCTTGCAACTGTGCTTTTTCCATTATCTAAATTTGTAATTTTAACCATTGTATCCATTGGCCAAGTTTTGTGTGCAACAGTTTTATCATACATATTGTACTGCTCTCCATTACTTGTCTGAAGCCCATGAAAATTTGGTCCATACCAACTTGCAATTCCACTCATAGTATCGCCAACACCAACATATGTTGGATGATACACCCTACCCCTAACTACATATGTTTTCATAGTTGCTTTTTGTCTTGCTTTGCTTGTATAACCACCATCGGCATTTCTAATTGGTTTAGAACCACTTCTTACAGTAGTGTCTTCTGTATCTTCATAAGAGTTATAACTATTATCACCCTCTATATAATATATTCTTTTATGAGAAAATGGGTTTAAATTGTTAAAACTACATCCACCAAGCATTAAAACAGCAGGTAAAATCATTAAGCTCTTTATATTCATATCTAATCCTATCTAATTTAATATTAAATAATTTTAACAATTTTAACTTAAATTAAAGAGCTTCTTAGCGTTTTTAGTAGTAATATCCTCTATATATTTTATATCCCTATCTCTTAGCTCTGCAATTTTTTGAGCAACCAAAGTGCAATAACTTGGTTCATTTCGTTTTCCTCTATATGGGTGTGGAGTTAAGTATGGTGCATCTGTCTCTATAATAATTCTATCTTCAGGAATTTTTGGCAAAACCTCAACAAGTTTTTTAGCATTTTTAAATGTTAGCACGCCACCAATTCCATAATAAAAACCATACTCGCTAAGCTCTAATAAAATTTCACTAGCATTAAAACAGTGCAAAACTCCACCACTTTTAGCATACTCTTTTAATATCTGCAAAGAGTCAAAATTTGCCTCTCTAATATGGACAATTAGTGGTTTATTATATTCGTTTGCAAGTTTAATTTGGTCTATAAAAACCTCTTTTTGCAGCCTCTTCTCTTCTGCTTTTTCATCTTCGCTCTCTGGCAATCTAAAATAATCTAGCCCACACTCCCCAACAGCAACACACTTTGGGTGTTCTATAAACTCTATCAAAGTATCTTTGCTATAATTTCTTGCATCATATGGGTGCACACCAACTGCAAAATAGACCTCTTCATACTTTTGGCTAATCTCTATTGCTCTAGCTAAGCTCTTTGGGTCTGCACCGGGTATTATAAACTCTTTAACACCCTGCTCTTTTGCCCTATTAATAACCTCGTCTAAATCATCTAAATATCTATCGTCATCTAAATGGCAATGTGTATCTATTATCATTACTTAGCCTCTTTAAAAAGTTTTTTTGCAAAATTTATAGCCTCTTGTGTATAGCTTTCGCCCCCTACAATTCTTGCAACCTCTTTAATCCTATCTTCGCCTTCTAAGGCTTTAGCATAACTTCCATTACTATCTTTAGTAACTAAAATATGCTCTTTAGCCTTCGAGCTAAGATGTGGCTGATG
>CAYMUV010000119.1:0-3225 GCA_964393855.1 uncultured Nitratifractor sp. | reverse complement strand
ATTCAAAATTCTACAAAGGTACAACTCTTATATCTGGGTCTAGTTTCTGTTTTAAAATGCCTTCTATTGCAAATAGTGTTCCTGTGCTTGCACTTGCGCAGCCATTACATGCGCCTAGATAGCGTATATAGATATCTGTGTTTTCTCCATTCTCTTTAATATCTAAAATCTCCATATCTCCACCATCCATAACCAGCATTTGGCGAATATGTTTATCGATAATTGCTTCTATTGCAATTCGTTTTTCTTCGTTATTCATCTCTTTAAATGGTTTATCACTTAGCTCTAAAGCACCTTTTTTCTCGTTTTCTATCTCTTTTAGTGTCTCTCTTAAAATATCTGTTAAATAGTGTTTAGAAAAGTTCTCTCCAGCCCCTGTATATTGGCAACTTTTATCATATGCACCAGCTCTTGTATAATCTATTAAATCTTGCAGGGTTGTAATTTTAAACTCTTTAATGCTATTTTTAATAAACTCTAAATTAGCGCCTGTAAAGCTATCTACAATTTCATTATCTAATGTTTCGCCCAAATAACTTTTTGCACAACTATGAAGTGCATCTATCATTACATTTGTTAAAAATTTAAGGCTTTTTGGAAGAGCTGGCGAATTTGGATTTTCGCGTAAAAAGTACTCTAAACCCTTCTCTTTAAGTTTTAAAATCTCTTGAGGGGTCTTATTTTTACTTATAAGCCCAGCTACCGATGCAGCTGCTACTAGTTCGCTCTCGCCAAATGGTAAAATTTTACAATCTACTATTTTATTATCGCTATCTATAGCCCAAAAGATATCTAATTTTAAACCACCTTCGCATGAGCCATAAGTATAATTATACAATTTAGCATTTAATTTTTCTGCCTCTTCTTGGCTAATAGAGCCTATATTTTGTGGCTTATTTATTAAAGAATCTATCTTAAAATTATCTCTAACTTGTGGTAGTATCAACTCTTTGCTCATTTGCTCTCCTTACATTGCAAGCTTACTGCTCTTAACTCTTTAACCGCCTCTTTAAGGGCTTTTATGGTTTGTTCTATATCCTCTTTGGTAGTAGTAGAACTTAAGCTAAATCCAACTATGCTGTGCCTTAGAGATAGATCTAAATTTGCAATCTCTACTAAAGATACTCGCTGAAAATTTCGATTATTAAATGTACTAAAAGAGTAAGCAGATACTCCTTTTTGTGCTAATGTGTCTAGCAGCATAGAAGCATGAATATTTTCGAATGCAAATATAGATATTGTTGGCACTCTAAGAGCCCAAGGTGCTAAAGAGTAGACTCCATCTATTTTTAAAACCTCCTCTTCTAGCTCATCTCTTAGCTCTCTAACATCTTCTATCTCAAAATCTAGTGCATCAACTGCCTCTTCTAATGCTTTGCCAAATCCTATAACTTTTGCTATATCTTTTGGCATTGCTCTTAAGCCACCTTGTTCGCTGTCATTTCCAAATACTGTTGGCATAATCTCTAAAGCATTTTGTGCAATATATAGTGCAGCTATATCTTTAGGACCTTCTATATTATCGGAGCAAAAAGTTAAATATGATACTTTGTGCCTTTGCACATCTACTCCAATTCTACCCATTGCATCTTTAGCATTTACAAGTAATGGGGCATCTACAGCTGAACAGATTTTGCTTATCTCTTCTATAGGCTGAATAACTCCGCTCTCTTCATCTACTAACGCAACAGAGATTAGTGCAGTTTTACTATTTACATAATCTTTTAATATATCAACATCTAAAGTACCATCAATTGTTACAGGCACTCTATAAACTCTACACCCTTGCGACTCTAAAAATGCAGTAACTCTAAGCTCTGCTGTGGTTGCTCTTTGCGAAATTATAATACTATTTTTTTGTCCTGTTAAAATATATTTTAAGTAAGCAGTTAAAAATATTTGCGAAATAGATTCATTTACGCTCGATGTTAAAATTATACTATCATCTTGAGTTGCATTTATACTTTGATATATTTTATCAATTGCATCTTTATAGGCTTTTAAGGCTTTTTGATTCTCTTTATCTTTTATATTAAAGTCTATTGCTCTATCTTTAAATTCGCTCATTGCATCTAGCACACTCTGAGCTGTTTGTGTTGTTATATTGCTATTTAGTAAAATAGACATATTGCTCCTTTTTCTATCGGACAAATTTTATCTTAATTAAGATTACAATTATATTGCTTTATAAAAACTTAAAACTTAAACTAATGTTACCAATAGAAAGCTACATAAAAAAAATTGATATATTTTAGAAAAATATAATATTTTTTTGATATAATTGCTTTAAATTACAAAGTAGGAAATTTAATGAAAGTTACATTAAGACAGATAGAGATATTTTTAAAAGTTGTAGAGTTAAAAAACTTAACAAAAGTAGCTACAGAGCTTAACTTAAGCCAGTCTGCTGTATCTATGTCGATAAAAGAGTTAGAGACAGTTATAGGCAAACAGCTATTTGATAGAATTAATAAAAAATTGATATTAAACGAAATAGGAAGAAGCTTCTATAGTGCAGTTTTACCAATATATAAAAAGCTAGAGGATATAGAGAGCGAATTTAAAAATAGTAAAGATAAAGGAAGTGTAAGAGTTGGAGCAAGTACAACTATTATAGACTACCTTATACCAACAATTGTATGCGATTATATGGGCAGATACCCAAATGTAAAAATAGAGTTAAAAGAGGGTAACACTAAAGATATTTTACAACTTATAAAAGATGGTAAAATAGATATGGGATTTGTAGAGGGGAATGTAGAAGATAGCGAAATAATTAAAGAGATTATAGGTCAAGATGAACTTGTAGTTGTATCTTCTAACGAAGCTCTAAAAGATAAAGAGCTAACAATGAAAGAGGTTGCAGACTTTAAATGGGTGCTAAGAGAGCAAGGTAGTGGTACAAGAGAGGTATTTTTAAATTACATCAAGCCATACAAAGTTAAACTAAATGTATTTTTAGATTTAGGACACACAGAGTCTATTAAAAGTCTAATTTTAAGCAAAAATCCTGTTACTTGCCTATCTATTTTAGCAGTAAACGACGAAATAGAAAGAGGAACAATGTATAAATTAAATATTAAAGACTTTAAATGCACAAGAGATTTATATGCCGTTTACCACAAAGACAAATATAGAAGCGAACTATTTAATAAACTATATGAGTTTTCAATAGAAAAAATAAAAGAAGCAATGGGTAAAAAAGGGTGTATTAGCTGTAGCTAA
>CAYMUV010000118.1:0-3228 GCA_964393855.1 uncultured Nitratifractor sp. | reverse complement strand
TTAATAGGCTTATCCACCATCTAAAAGTAGATTTCGTGCTACTCCAGTAACCAACACTATCTAGCCCATATTTAGCGTATTTAAATTCGCTATCGAGCGCGGGTCCTCTTTTTGCATAATTTATTAATTGTGTAAACTCTTTAAGGGTAGGCACTCTCCAGTTATCTTTGCTATCTAAATTTAATTTAGAGCAGTACTCTTTTGCCTTATTATAGCTAACTTCTGCACTGCTAGAGTGGGGTGTATCTTCCCAATCTATACCGCTTACGCTATCTGTTACAACATTTGAATTTAAGCTAAAATCTCTCGCCTCTCCTGCTTGATAGAAGCCATCATCTTTTATCGAGCCATCAGTTACTAAGTTGCCATCTGCGTCGTAGCTAAGAGTTTGACCACTCTTTTTTATTTTAGTAGGGTAGAGTGTTTTAGCCAAAGTTTGCGAATTGCTATTATCTGAGTTAGTTGAGTTCTCTTCGTAGTTGCTATTGTTATTATTATTTATCTCATCTACTTTTTTAGCTATTGGGTCACCACATCCTGTAAATAATACTACCGAAAAAAAAGTTGTTAAAATAGTTTTTGTTAGTTTCATAATTATCCTAAAAGTGTACATTTTATGGTAATTATAACATAATTTATTGCAATAGTTTATTAATTTATAACAAAAGTAGATTAAATATTATGGTAGATAAACTTTAAGTGATAAATTCAAAATTTAACACTTAAAATTGAAAGTTAATTAAACTTCCTCTTCGGCAGCTTTTAAAGCTTCTGCTTGGTGGAATGTAATAAGTGGGTCGATTACTAAGTTTAAATTACCGTTATTCATAACATCATCTAGGGCATAGATTGTTAATCCAATTCTATGGTCTGTTATACGGCTTTGTGGGAAGTTATATGTTCTTATTTTTTCGCTTCTGTCGCCACTTCCAACTTGTAGTTTTCTGTCGCTTGCAGTCTGCTCTAACTGCTCTTTCATCATAGCTTCGTAAACTCTTGATTTAAGAATTTTCATCGCTTTGTCACGGTTTTTGTGTTGCGATTTTTCATCTTGAATAGCAACAACAACACCTGTTGGAACATGCGTTAAACGAACTGCAGAATCTGTTGTATTTACACACTGTCCACCACAACCACTTGCACGATAAACATCCATTCTTACATCGCTAGGCTTTATATCCACCTCTACATCTTCTACCTCTGGAATAATTGCAACTGTTGCAGCAGATGTATGTACCCTACCTTGAGTCTCTGTTGCTGGTACTCTTTGTACCCTGTGAGTTCCTGCTTCGAATTTTAGTTTACTATAAACGCTTTCGCCCTTAATTAGTGCAATAATCTCTTTATATCCACCAGCAGTCCCCTCTGAAGAACTTACAATCTCTACTTTCCAACCCAATTTATCTGCATATCTTAAATACATTTTAAATAGATCTTCGGCAAATAGGGCACTTTCGTCTCCACCAGCACCTGCACGAATTTCAAGATAAATATTCTTGTCGTCATTTGGGTCTTTTGGAATCATTAAGATTTTAATCTCTTCTTCGATTTCTGGTAGTTTTGGCTCTAGTTCAGCTAACTCCTCTTTTGCCATCTCTCCAAAATCTGGGTCAGATAACATCTGCTTATTCTCTTCTATTGCTTCGGCAATTTCGATATACTCTTTTGCTTTATTTACAATTGGCTCAAGATTAGATTGCTCTTTACTAAGCTCTGTCATCTTTTTAATATTGCTTGCAATTTCAGGTGTACTAAGCTCTTGTGTAATTTCGTTATATCTATCGATAAATGGTTGTAGCTTCTCTTTAAGCATAAAAGTGTCCTATTGTAGGGAAAGTTAAAATTTAATATAGAGCGCAAAAGCGCTTGGGCTTATGCTGCCTCTAATGAGTTTACTAATTTGTGAAGACGGCTTACTTTTCTAGATGCAGTTTGCTTCTTTAAAAAACCTTTACTTACAAAGTGGTGTAGTTGCTTGTTAGCAACTTTAAAAGCATCTTGTGCAGCCTCTTTATTACCCTCTTCTACAGCTACTCTAACAGCCTTAACAATGTTTTTAAGACGAGTTCTGTAGTATCTGTTTCTCTCAGTTCTTTTAACTGTTTGTCTTGCTCTTTTCTTTGCAGACTTATGATTTGCCATAAAAATTTCCTTGCGTTTTTGATAATTTGTCTAATTTTGGCGAATATTAGCAGAATTTTTATTAATTTTGTATTAAATAGTCAAATGAATAGAAATTTTAGGTAGAATTACACTAATTTTTTAAAAAAGAGGAGTCGATATGGGTCTTTTTGGTACCGATGGTGTAAGAGGTAAAGCAGGAGAGAAGGTTACAGCAACTGCTGCAATGCGTTTAGCAATGGCAACAGGTATATATTTTAAGCCTCAAGCTAAAACAAAAAAGATTTTAGTAGGTAAAGATACAAGAAGAAGTGGCTACATGATAGAAAATGCAATTGTAGCAGGGCTTACTGCCGTTGGTTATAGCGTTATTCAAATTGGTCCAATGCCAACACCAGCAATTGCATTTATTACAGAGAATATGCGTTGTGACGCAGGGATTATGATTAGTGCAAGTCACAATCCATTTTATGATAATGGTATTAAATTTTTCGACTCTAAAGGTAGAAAACTTACTAAAGAGGTAGAGTCAGAGATTGCCAAAATATATGACAACCTAGAGCTTATAGAGGCCTCTCAAGAGGTAGAAAAAAATATTGGTCGCTCTAAAAGAATAGATGTTGCAGAGGGGCGCTATATTGTGCATATTAAAAACTCTTTCCCAAAAGAGCGTACACTTAATGGTTTAAGAGTAGTAATCGATTGTGCAAATGGGGCAGGGTACAAGGCAGGACCAACCATTTTAGACGAACTTGGTGCCGATGTAAAGGTTATTAATAACTCTCCAAGTGGGTACAATATTAACGAAACTTGCGGTGCTATGCACCCAGAGGTATTAGCAAACGCAGTTAGAGAGTATAGAGCCGATATTGGTATAGCCTTAGATGGAGATGCAGATAGAATTGTTTTAGTAGATGAGCTTGGTAATATTATTAATGGCGATAAGCTAATGGGCTCTTTAGCGGCATATCTAAAGCAAAAAGGCGAATTGGCAAATAACCAATTTGTTACAACAATTATGAGTAACAAAGCCTTAGATGACTATTTAGCAAAACAAGGAATTACAACACACAGAAGCGAAGTTGGCGATAAAAATGTTGCAACTCT
>CAYMUV010000117.1:0-3246 GCA_964393855.1 uncultured Nitratifractor sp. | reverse complement strand
AGTGCCATACCTAAATATTTTTTTATACTCTTTGGTGCATTTACAACTTTGCTCCCTAGCCAAACCCCTACCATTTTGCCTGCAATTCTAAAACTAACATATATAAATATAACAGCTGGCATATATAATAAAAAGTTAATATTTAAGTGCATTGCCGATAGTGTAAAAAATAGTAAAAAGATTATATCTTTTAAGTGATAATCAAACTCTTTTTTAACCAAATAGAAGTTTTTAGAGAGATTAGACATTACAATACCCATAACAAGTGATGCTAGCAGAGGGTCTAGACCAAAGTATTTGCTAGTACTATATACAATAAAAATCATACCCAAAGTAGATGTTGTTTTAATGCCTTTATATCCTTTAAAGCCTCTGTCTATAAACTCTGATATTAGTGCTCCTATTATTCCTAATAAAACTGTACAAAAGAAAATTGGGACAATAACAAATATTGTATCAAAGCTGTATCCTGCAAACTCTGTAGATGCTCGTGTACTAATTACAACCATACTAAAAAGGATTAAAGTTATTGCATTATCTGTTGCTACTACGCCAAGTAAAAATGAGCTAAATCTATTTTTTATGCGTAGTTCGTGTAAAACTGCCAAGATGGTTGCAGGTGCAGTTGCCGAAGCTAAAGCACCAAAAATTAGAGCAATTGTTAAGCGATAATTTGTAGCAAAGCCCATATCTAAAAAGTCAAAAAGAGTATAAAAAATAATACCTATAAATATAAATGTAAAAATTGCTTCGAAAATTGATATTACTACTATTTTTTTCCATACATCTTTTAAGATATTGTATCGCAGATTTGCCCCAACTAAAACCGAAATAAGAGAGAGGGATATATCGATAATAATATGGCTGCCATCTATAAACTCTTGTGGAACAATGTTAAACATTTTAGGGCCAATAAGAAAGCCTAAGGTTAAATATCCAACAACATAGAGCATTTTGAGCTTTAAGCTAGCCCATTTAGCAAATGCTCCAAATAGAAAGATAAGACCTACAAAAAATAGAGGTTCCACATAAGCCCTTTAATTTAATATAGATATTATTTTACCTTAAAAAATAAATATCTACAAACAACTGATTTTATGGGATAATGTCCTTGCCTAAAAAAGCATACGCTTTTCCAACTCTAGCAACTGGTTTAAAATTGATGCTTAATCTATCTTTATCAACAATTGCATTTTCTTCTACGAAAATATGGTGTAAATTTAAAATTAAAGGTATTGTCGAGCCACCTATGTTTACCTCTTGATTTAAAGTGCAAGCATAGCTTACTGGGCTAGATTTTACTGCTGGTGGGAAATCTGTAAATTTATTTTCTAACTCTATATTAAACTCATCTGCTTCGCTTATTTGGCTATCTAACTCGCTCGCACTTTTGTTCATTGGCTCTAAATCTTGCTCTTTAACCATACAGATTGTGCATTTTTTGCTTTCGCGTATATTTTTTAGTGTATCTTTTGCTTCGCCATTTCGCTTATGCCCAATAGATACAATAACACAAGCAGGCTCAGACGAAAGCCCCGTAAAGTAGCTAAATGGAGCAACATTAACAACCCCTTGGCTATTTTGCGTAACAATCCACGCTATTGGTCGAGGAATTATAGTTTGCGACATTAGTTTATATATATCGCTACTACCTTTTAAATCTGCAATATTGAATATCATTGTCTATCCTTTTTTTATCTAATTTTAAAGAATTTACTATATTGTTGCACTTAAAAAAGGAAAATTAATGAAAGTATATGGAATAACAACATGCTCAAGCGTTGGCAAAGCGCGCAAATTCTTAAAAGAGTTAGGCTTAGAGTATGAGCTAATAGATTATAAAAAAGAGCAAGTTGGCGAAGATAAGATAAAAGAGTGGCTAAAGCAGGTTGATATAGAGGTGCTTTTTAATAATAAAGGCAAAAAGTATCGAGACTTAGGGCTTAAAGAGTTAAATTTAAACGACGAGCAAAAAATAGAGTGGATGGCAAAAGAGAACTACTTAATAAAACGCCCTGTTATCGAGTATAAAGGCAAGGTTATAGTAGGCTTTAACCAAGAGCAGTATAAGGAAATTTTTGAATAAAGAGATATTAAAACTTGCAATTCCAAACATAATATCTAATATCTCTGTACCTCTTGTTGGTGCAGTAGATACGATATTAATGGGGCATCTTTCGCCTTTGCATTTGGCTGCTCTTGGAAGTTCTGGTATGATATTTATGTTTCTATATGGCAGTTTAAACTTTTTGCGTGCAGGAACAACAGGAATAACCGCCCAAAATTATGGTGCAAAAAGAGAGCTTGCAGCTACACTTTATAGAGCTATTTTAGTCTCTATAGTGCTGGGGTTAATAATAACTCTTTTTAAAGAGCCACTAAAGAGCATCTCTTTTTATCTAATGAATATCGACAAAAGCTATATAGTTTATGCAAAAGAGTATTTTGATATTCGCATATATGGTCTCTTTGGGGTGCTTTTAAACTATGCTATTATGGGGTGGTTTTTTGGTGTGCAAAACTCTACATACCCACTTATTATGACGCTAGCTTTAAATATCGCAAATATTGCACTTAGTTACTATTTGGTAGTAGTGCAGGGTATGGGCATAGGGGGTGCGGCAATTGGTACTGTGGTTTCGCAGTATATCTCGGTAGTTATTGGTTTAATTTTAATGCTAAAATACAAAAATTATCTTAGCAAGCCAAAGTTAGAGAATATTTTACAAAAAGAGCAGTTAAAGAGCTTTTTTGTTGTAAATAGAGACTTTTTTATAAGAACACTACTGCTAACTTTTGCCTTTGCTTTCTTTTATGCCCAAGCTGCAAAAGATAGTATAAATACGCTAAATATAATGATAATTCTTGTGCAATTTATTATGTGGTTTGCATACATAGTAGATGGTTTTGCAAATGCAGCCGAAGCCATCGTGGGCAAATATTACGGTGCAAAAGATTGGCTAAAATTTAAAGAGGCAATTAGGTTAATATTTATTTGGGGCTTTTTAGTTGCCGTGCTATTTAGCATAATCTATTGGCTATTTGGAGAGTATATTGTAAAATTATATACTAACCAAAATCAGATAATCTCTGGTGTAAAAGCGTATATGCCTCTTGTTGTAATATCGCCAATAATTAGTGTAGGTGCATATATTTGGGATGGAATATTTATAGCAATGACAGCAAGCGATAAGATGCGAAATGCAGTAGTTAGCTCGAGCATAATATTTGTAGCAACTTTTTACA
>CAYMUV010000116.1:0-3270 GCA_964393855.1 uncultured Nitratifractor sp. | reverse complement strand
AACATAGAATTTACTATTACTTCTACTTCGCTTTTTGGAAGACCCGTTTTTTCTGCTATCTCTGTAATTAACATAGATTTTTTCATGCTCACCCCTGTATTTTCTTTTAGATATGAGAAATTTTAACCAACTTGTCGGAGTAAATTAAAAAAATATGACACATTGAAATATAATTTGTTTATTTTTTTTATACATTTTGTTCTAAATTGAATATAAAAGTATTTATTAGGATATTTAGATAATTGATATGATATAATATAGTAAACTTTTTTAGGATAGATAATGCTAATAATTATAACAATTTCAACTATATTAATGTATTTGTTATTTTCTACAATATTTCATGACTCTCAAATAGTTGGTGTAGTTGGAGAAGCAATTGGTAATTTTAATTTAAAAGCTTTTGGATATGTGGCATATTTAGATTTTATCTTTATATTATTGCCAGTTGTAAGTTTTTTTAAAAATCCAGAACTTAAAGAGAAGCTAGACCCCTATTTAGGTTGGGTATTACTATTTGTATCATTTTTGGTTTTGCAATCTTTAATTGTTAGCAATGGTGGTGTTGTTAGTAATTTAATATATAGTTCTTTGCATCCATATATTGGCATTGCTGGCTTGTGGTTTTTGTTTTTATTGTCTATAGTTTTATCTATTACTTTAATTAGCCAAAAAGAGTTAATAGATGTACTTAAAAGCTTTAGTGTTAGTAATATAAAAGCTGAATTTAACAGAATTAACGATGAAATAGGCAACTTTTTTTATAAAATATATAATAAAATTTTCCCAACAAAAGAGTTAAATAGTTTCGAAGATATTATAACCCCACACGCACAAAGTAGCAAAAAGAGTACTTCTGAAAGCAAAACAAAAAAACAAACTACACCTACTAAAGTAAGAGCTAAAAAAACTAATCAGAGCCAAACAGAGAGCAAAAACAAGGTAATAATTACTCCACCTCCAATAGAAAATATAGTCGATAAAGATAAAACTAAAGTAAAAATTGTAGATAAATTAGAAGAGAATCAAGAGCTATTAAAGAGTTTAGAGATGGGCAAAATAGAGAAACCTAAAAACTTTAAGCTACCTAAATTAGAGTTTTTGCAAGCCCCTAAAAAAGAGAAAACAAAAGTAAACGAAGCCGAAATAGATAGAAAAAGTAAAGAGTTAATAGAGAAGCTAAAACTATTTAAAATCGATGGCGACATAGCAAGAACATACACAGGACCACTTGTTACAACTTTCGAGTTTAAGCCAGCACCTCATGTAAAGGTATCTAAAATTTTAAATTTACAAGATGATTTAGCTATGGCTTTGAGTGCCGAGACTATTCGTATTCAAGCACCAATTCCTGGTAAAGATGTTGTTGGTATCGAGATTCCTAATGATAATTTCGAAACAATATATTTACGAGATATTTTAGAGAGCAAAATATTTAAAAACTCAAAATCTCCACTTGCAGTTGCGCTTGGTAAAGATATTGTAGGTAATCCATTTGTAACAGATATTAAAAAACTGCCACACTTGCTTATTGCAGGGACAACTGGTAGTGGTAAATCTGTTGGTATTAATGCTATGATTTTATCTTTGCTGTATCGTAACGACCCAGAGAACTTAAAGTTAATTTTAATAGACCCTAAGATGTTAGAGTTTTCTATATATAACGATATTCCACATCTATTAACACCTGTAATTATAGAGCCTAAAAAGGCAATTATTGCACTTGCAAATTTAGTTAAAGAGATGGAACGAAGATACCAACTTATGGCAAAAACAAAAGTTAAAAATATAGACAATTTTAACCAAAGAGCAAAAAAACATAAAGAAGAGACAATGCCATTTATTGTTGTAGTTATAGATGAGCTAGCAGATTTAATGATGACAGGGGGTAAAGAGGTAGAGTACTCAATTGCTAGATTAGCACAAATGGCAAGAGCTGCTGGTATTCATATAATCGTGGCTACTCAAAGACCTAGTGTAGATGTTGTAACAGGGCTTATTAAGGCAAATTTACCTGCAAGGCTAAGTTATAGAGTAGGGCAAAAGATTGACTCTAAAGTTATTTTAGACTCTATGGGTGCAGAGGCTCTGCTTGGTCGTGGAGATGCACTATTTACACCACCAGGAGCAACAGGTTTAGTAAGACTGCACGCGCCATGGAATACCGAAGAAGAGGTAGAAACAATAGTAGAGTTTTTAAAATCTCAACAAGCACCAAATTATGACGAGAGCTACTTTAGAGTAGAGGGCGAAACAGATAGCGGTGATTTACCAAGCAATATGGAGCTAGATGAGCTATACGAAAAAGCAAAAGAGGTTGTATTAACAGATAGAAAAACCTCTATATCATACTTGCAAAGAAAGCTACAAATTGGGTATAATAGGTCTGCAAATATTATTGAGCAACTAGAGAAGATGGGCATCTTAAGTGCCCCAAACAACAAAGGAAATCGAGAGATTTTGTAAAGGAGAAGGTATGGCATATTTTGATAAAGCAGAAGTTGGCGATAAAGTTTATGGTTTTGTATTTGGAAAAGGCAAAATAGTTGATGTTTTTCCGGATAGTTTTTATACACTTTTAGTAGAGTTTAAAAATGGATACGAAGTACCATATACAGAAGATGGAGTTCCAGGTTGGGGTAACTTTAAGAAACAGACACTTTTTTATAGAAATGATATTGATTTAAGTAAAAAAGACTTCTCTCCAGTATTAAAAACACTCTCTATAAAAAAGATTATTAAACTTAGAGAGAAAGGTCAATTAGAAATTAGGGTGCCATCTGGTATATGGAAAAGCATTAAAAAAGTTGACGAAGAGTACATCGAACAAATGCTAGAAGAGGAGCAATTGCATCTATTTAGAGAAGCAGTTACTAAGAAGAAAAAAAGCGATAAAAAAGATACGAATAAAAAAGAAGATAAGAAAAATAAAAAAGCTTCTAAGTCTGAAAAAGACAATAAGAAAAAAGAGTCTAAATCTAAGAAAGAAAAAAATAGTAAATAAAAAAATAAAATCTAAAAGAGAGTATAAAAGTTTTAAAAGTTTTATACTCTATATATTAAAATGCCCCATTTAGTAACACCACTAAAATAGCTTGTAACTATATGATACATAAGAAAATCTTTACTACTTCTCAAAAAATATTAGAGCCACTTTTAAACCTAACTTTTGGTAGAATTTATCAAATTTAAAATTAGGAGAAAGCTAATGGCTTTAATTGAAGATTATAAAAAACATACACAAGAGAGAGCAGAACTTAATGTTCCACC
>CAYMUV010000115.1:0-3297 GCA_964393855.1 uncultured Nitratifractor sp. | reverse complement strand
TTAGTTTACACTTTTTGTTAAGTCTTCTGTTTTTATATCGTTACCAAATACCGAAATCTTTTTAGCTATACGAATATTTTTTATTTTATCGTAACCACAAGAAGTACCACATTTTACAACACCTATTAAATAATAACTTCCACTAGGAACATTTAAAAATTCAAATTTACCACTGCTATCAGATGTTGTAAATTTTAGATAATTAAACAATCTTGAATCAACTTTAGACATTTTAGCCCCACCTAAATAACTTTTATTAAACCACTGTGTAGAGTAACTTGTTACAGGATTTAGATACAATCTTGTATTTTTACCATATACTCTCTTACCAGATGCAGTTGTTACAAAAATATTTCCATTTACAGTAGCAGAACCTGTTGTTGCTAAACTCTTATACTCAGCTACAGGGAAAGGTATTCTTTGCACAATTGTTTTAGGTTGTATAACTTGCGTATTTGGCTTTACACTATCTTTTACATCAGTAAATGCATTACCAGTTGTTAAAGTTTCATTTATAACTTTTTTATTATTAACTGTAGCACTATTATTTAATGGTACTTTAGTACCAGGATTATATGGAACTTCTAAGACTGTTCTTTGTCTATAAATACTACAACCACTTATCAAAAATGATGCAGCTAAAATTAGTGAACCTTTTATATATAAATTCATTTTATCTCTCCTAAAATTTTTATATAAATTAATATTAATTACAATTATACACTAAATTTCTAAAGTTTAGATGTAATAAAGCAAATTATTTACCTAAACAAAACTCGCTAAACATTTTATCTAGCAACTCTTCGTGTCTATATGGTCTGGTTATCTCATTTAGTGCATCCAATGCACTATTTATATGATAACTAAAAAACTCTAATTCACTATTAATTAATGGGGCAAAAGCTAAATCTATCTCTTTTAAAGCTTTAGTAACTGACTCTACTTGCCTACTAGAAATTAGCATCAACTCATCTGTTTTAGAAAAACCATTTAATAGTTTCTCTATCTCTAAAATTAAAGTATCTACAGACTCTTTTGCACTAATTTTAACTACTCTAAAATTAGCAAAGTGTTCTAAATCTACATTTATACCAATATCAACCTTATTTAAAACAACTATCACTTCTATATCTTTAGCTACCTTCAAAAGCTCTAAAACCCTAAAATCTTCGCTATTTAAAGCTTTCGAAGCATCAAAAACAGCAACAACTATATCTGACTCTTCTAGCCATTTAATAGAACGCTCTACACCTAATTGCTCTATAACATCTGTTGCTTCTCGAATTCCAGCAGTATCTGCTACTCTAACTATATGAGTACCTATTTTAATCTGCTCTTCTATGCTATCTCTTGTTGTTCCAGCAATATCACTAACAATTGCTCTGTCGTAATTTAACATTTTATTTAAAATTGAACTTTTACCTACATTTGGTTTACCAACAATAGAGAGCCAAAAACCCTCTATTAGCCCCATTCTTCTCTTTGTAGAGCTAACTATCTCTTCTAAGCTTTTTTTAGAATCTTTTAAACTATCTTGCAAATTAATAATAAGATTTTCATCTATATCCTCTTCGGCATAATCTATCATAACTTCAGAGTGAGCCAATAATCCAATTAATTTTACTCTAATATTCTCAATAAAATCTCTCAATTCGCCTCTTAATTGTCTAGCTAAAATTTTTGCTCCATCTACACTTTTGGTTTCAATCATTTTAGCTATAGCTTCTGCTTCTGTAAGGTCTATTTTGCCATTTAAAAAGGCTCTTTGTGTAAACTCTCCAGGTTTAGCAAGCTCGGCTCCATAGCTAACTAAGCTATCTAAAATCTCTTGTGCAATAATAGCACCACCATGACATTGAAACTCTACTATATCTTCACCTGTAAAACTATTTGGTGCTTTAAAGTATATAACTATTGCTTGGTCAATTAAATCTTTATTAAAGTTGTATATAGGTGTTAAAGTAGCTACTCTTGGGGTTAATTCTTTATTAAATAGTTTTTTAGAAATCTTAAGTGCATCTGTACCACTTACTCTAATTATTGCAATAGAGCCAACACCCGAAGCTGTTGCTATTGCTGCAATTGTTCTATTAGACATTATCTTTGGTTAAACTCGTTTACTATAATATATCTTTCACCATTTTTTGAGCGTTTTATTGCAACATATTTATTTGGGAAGGTATCTCTTAAGTACTCTAAAGCTATTTGAACCAATATTCCATTTAGCTCTTTTGTTCTACCCCAACCTTCCTTATTTACATGCTCAACAACTGGTTGTAATTGATGCTTAATCATATCTTGTTGAGATGCTAAAAATTGTGCAATTTCTAATTTTAAATATAAGCCATAATTGCTATTTACCCAATTAAATAGTATATAAGATAGGGCATTATATCTATACCCTTCTTTACCAATTAAAAGTGCTGCATCTTCTCCATCTATAAATACATATGCAGTATTATCCTCTATGTCAACCTCGATTGTATCCAAATCAAAACAGCTATGACTAAATAATCTTTTTATTTCGCTCTCTAGCTCTTCTGCTGTAATAGATTTAATTGGCTTTTTATTTGTAGTTGATTCACTATTAAAAAAAGAATCTACAACTAAAGAGTCTTCTAAAACAGGCTCTAAATTCTCTTTGTTCTCTTTTTCGGGAGCTTTTGTACTTTTATTGTCATCAGTTATTTGTTTATCTTCTTCTACAATATCTTTAACTATATCCTCTTTACTGCTCTTGTTTTCTTCTATATTTTCTGTACTCTTTTCAACAACTACAGCAATAATTGCATTTTTAGCAAAAAGTCCAAGAAAACCTTTAGAAGGGTATTGCATAATTTCGTAATTTAATTTATCTATACTACAACTTAAATCTTTAGATGCTATTTTACAAGCATCTTCTATAGTTTTTGCTTCAAACTTTTTAATCATATTCAACTCCTATCATTTTGCAGAAGCTTTTTGTCTCTGTTTATACTTAGCATATGCACTATTTATATAATACTGTTGTGCTATTGTTAAGATATTATTTGTCAACCAATACAATACTAAACCAGCTGGGAATGTTAAAAAGAAGAAGGTCATAATTACTGGTAAAAATTGAAAAATCTTTTGTTGCATTGGGTCTGTCATACTATTAGGCGTAACTTTTTGTTGAATAAACATAGTAATACCCATTAGTATCGGTAAAACAAAATATGGATCTTTATGAGATAAATCAACAATCCATCCAATCCAAGGTGCACCCTGAAGTTCATCTGCATTTAATAATACACGATATAAGGCAAAGAAAATTGG
>CAYMUV010000114.1:0-3297 GCA_964393855.1 uncultured Nitratifractor sp. | reverse complement strand
ATTTAAATATGCTAGAGGGGTGGATTACTTCGCTCTCTTATACAATGCAGTTATATTTCGATTTTAGTGGATATACAGATATGGCAATAGGTGCTGCTTTGCTATTTAATATCCAACTTCCTACCAACTTTTTATCGCCATATAAAGCGACTTCTATCCAAGATTTTTGGCGAAGATGGCACATTACACTATCTAGGTTTTTAAAAGATTATATCTATATTCCTCTTGGTGGTAACCGAAAGGGTGAGCTTAGAACATATACAAACCTCTTTACAACATTCTTGCTTGGTGGTATTTGGCATGGGGCTGGCTGGACATTTGTTTTTTGGGGTGTAATGCACGGTATTGCTCTAATAATTCATAGAATTTGGCAAAAATTTAAGATAAAATTACCAACAATTTTAGCTTGGTTTATAACTTTTAACTTTATAAATATTGCTTGGGTATTCTTTAGAGCAAAGAGCTTTGGCGATGCTATCAAGGTATTAAAAGCTATGTTTGGTGGCAATTTTATAGCACCAACAGCTAATAACTGGTCTAAACTATTTGGTGGAGAGCACTATATTTGGGCTTGGTTAATTGCTAGCTTAATTGTAGTTACACTTTTGCCAAATTCGATGGAGTGGAAAGAGAGATTCAAAACAAATTGGTTCTACCTAATTTTAACAGCTCTCTTTTGTTTAACAATATTTATGTTGTATAAAAAATCAGAATTTTTATACTTTAACTTTTAAAGGTGAGGCTAATGAATCCTAAAAAATATATAAAGATACTTTTTGTAATACTTTTTAGCCTTATAGTAGCAGCTCTAATTTATATCTATAATTTTAACAAACACTACCCTGCTCCAATTACTAACAGAATATCTTTTGATGCAAAGTTAAAATTTGTAAGAGAGCATGTTAATCCAGATAAGATAGATACGATAATAGTTGGCTCTTCTATTGGTATGAACAATGTTATTGGCTCTATTTTAGAAGATAACTCAAAAGTTGTACACCATGCACTAAATCTATCGGTTTACGAAGCAACTACACTAGAGGTAGAGCAACTGTTAGAGCTTAGTAGTGCTTTTCCTAATTTAAAAAGGGTTATCTACTCAGCTCAATACTCAGACTTTCCACACCCTTGGCGATATAAAGATTACGATGCTAGTAAACTACGAAGATATATGCGTCATGAGCTATCTTACATAAGTTATTTAAAGCTTATGTTTAAAGCTTGCAATAATATTCTATTTTGCTACGAAAGAGCAAGTAAATGGAAAAAAGAGCACCAAGACCCACACCAATTTACCTCGCTAATTTTTGATTCAACGGCAAGTGTGCAACTATATATACACCGAAAAGAGAAAGTAGGAGCTAGATGGTACGCTCCACACCCAGGCATTATGCATGCAGAATCTTTTAGAGCAGTTGATAGAATGGCTAAAAAATTTAAAAAAATTGGCGTTAAATTCTACTTAGCACACCAACCATATAGACCAGAGCTTTATAAAAAGTACGAAAAGGTAAGAGGTGCAGTAGATTACTTTAACAAAAAAGTAACCGAAGCTTTAAAAGATAATGGTAAACTTATAAAACTACAAAATGCAAAGGTAACAGACGATGACTTTGCAGATAGAACGCACTTAAACGAAAAAGGGAGTGCTATAATTACAAAAGATATTGCCAAATTTATAGATAAAGAGGAGCTAAAATGAAATTTACAAGAACAAAAATAGAAGATGTTGTTATTATAGAACCAAAGGTTCATGGAGACGAGAGAGGCTACTTTGTAGAGACCTTTAGAGAAGATAAATTAGATGAGTTTTTAGGTTACAAAATTAACTTTTGCCAAGATAATGAGTCTAAAAGTAGCAGAGGCGTTATAAGAGGCTTACACTACCAACTACATCCAGCTGCGCAGACAAAGTTAGTTCGTGTAATTAAAGGCAAAGTTTTAGATGTCGCAGTAGATATTAGAGAGGGTAGCCCAACATTTGGTAAACATGTAGCAGTAGAGCTTAGCGAAGAGAATAAAAAACAACTCTTAGTACCAAGAGGCTTTGCACACGGCTTTGTAGTGCTAGAAGATGATACAGTATTTGCATACAAAGTAGATAACTACTACTCTCCAGAAAACGATAGAGGCATTGCATTTGATGACCCAGAGATAGGAATAGATTGGATTCTTCCAAGAGTAGAGCTAAAACTATCTGATAAAGATACAAAACACCCAATGCTAAGAGATGCCGAAATTTTCAAAAAAGAGGATAAACTATATGAGTAAAAATATTTTAATTACAGGTGCAAATGGGCAACTTGGTAGCGAAATACAATATTTGGTATCTAACGATGTTTACAAAGGTGTAAACTTTTACTTTACAGATAGAGAAGAGTTAGATATAACCAATAAAGAGGCAATAGAGGCTTTTGTAAAGAAAAATACTATTGACACAATTGTAAACTGTGCAGCATACACAGCAGTTGATAAAGCCGAAGAGGAAGTAGAGCTAGCATATAAAATAAATAGCGAAGCAGTTAAATATTTAGCAGAGGTATCTAAAGATAATAATATTAGCTTAATTCATGTATCTACAGATTATGTATTCGATGGTACTAACCACACTCCATTAAAAGAGAGCGACAAGCCCAACCCTCAAGGTGTTTATGCTAAATCTAAATTAGATGGCGAAGAGGCACTAAAAAAAATAAACCCTAAAAACTCTATAATTATTAGAACATCTTGGGTTTACAATAGCACAGGTGCAAACTTTGTAAATACAATGCTTAGAGTTGGTAAAGAGAAAAAGAGACTAAGCGTAGTTTGCGACCAAATTGGAGCACCAACTTATGCTAGAGATTTGGCAAGAGCAATATTAACAATAATTGACAAAGGTATTGACAAAGAAGAGGTAGAAGTTTACCATTACAGTAACGAAGGAAACTGCTCATGGTACGACTTTGCACAAGCAATTTTTGAGATATCTAATGTTGATTGTCAAGTTGACCCTATTAATACAAAAGATTACCCTACACCTGCTAAAAGACCATCTTATAGCGTATTAAACAAAGATAAAATAAAGAGCGAATTTGATTTAAAAATTCCATATTGGAGAGACTCTTTAAAGGGGTGTATCTCGTTAATGAATATCGAAGATATCAAAAAGTATAAAATAGGAATTATTGGCTCTGGCTTTATTGCAGGTGGGCTTGCAAGATTACTAGAGCAACACCCCGACTATATTTTAGAAAAGGTACTAACAAGAAGCGATATTAGCAAAAGGGGCGACTTTGTTAGAGCCGATGTCTTAAC
>CAYMUV010000113.1:0-3320 GCA_964393855.1 uncultured Nitratifractor sp. | reverse complement strand
TATCCAAATTAAATCTCCAAAAAAAATTATCTTATTATATAATAGTTGCTTTAAAGCACGATTTAATACATCATTATTTCGAATATATTATCTCTACTCTTTTCATCATACCTATATCTAAAGCCATAATTTAACTTCTCTACAATAGTATCTACAATATAAAGCCCCAAACCAAAACCTGCTGAACGCTTTTCGTCTTGAGAAAATGGCTCTGTATAGTAAGATAGGTCATGTTTTAGCTTTTCGCCTTTAGATTTTACATAAATTTTATTACCTACGACTACTACAGTTGCGTGTTTATCTTCTCCATATTTTATTGCATTGTCAATTAAGTTTTTAAGAATTAATGCCAATAGATCTTTATCGGTAAAAATTTCTGTATCTTTGTACTCAAAATCATATAAAGAGCTGTTTTTAAGTAGCATACCCTCTGTTTGCTCAAATATTTCACTAATTAAATAAGTTGCCTTCTTTGGCGTAAAAGTGTACATTGTAACTCTCTCTACTTGAGCTAAATCTTCAATAAGTTCATTCATTCTATCAAAAGAGCGTACTAAAAGCTTTTTTGTCATCTCATCATCTACAGTCTCAGCTGCAATACGACTAGTTGTAATTGGTGTTTTAAGTTCATGCATAATATTACGCATAAATAAGTTTTTCGAAGATATAAGCTGTTTTATATGCTTAATTGCCTTATCGAAACTTTTTGCAATCTTTGCAATTTCGTCGTTACCATCATAGTCTATCTTAACATTTAAATCGCCTGCACCAAACCTATCAATCTGCTTATTTAATCGCTTTAGAGGTATTATTTTTTTAAGTAACATCAAGTATAAAATCAATAGTACCACAACTAAGAAAAGTGCAACAATAAAGATATATTGGGTCGTATAATCAATTGGGTGCATATCTTCTAACATATCTTGAAAATTATACCTATTTACATAAATAAAGTATCTATTATCAACCTTAAATACTCTTACCTCTCCATAAATTGAGCTACCACTAAATATAGTCTCGCCACTATTTTCGATAAGTTTTTTTGTCTCTTCTATTGGAATTTGCTTAAGAGAGTATTTTTTATATAGTTTTGTCAATTTTTTACTATTTTTAGTTAAGTTGTTATCTAATATGTAACTATTTGCAATAAACTTATATTTATAAATTTGTTGCAAATGGCGCTGATCTTGTGTAGCGTTTAGCAAAATATAAAAGGTCATAAAAATTACTACTAATGCTAAAATAAAAATTGTATGTATAAAAGTAGTAACCGAAATATTTTTCATCAGTGTCGCCCTATGCTAGATAATTTAATGCTAATAATACCATAAAGTTATAATATTAAGCCTCGTCTATTAACATATAGCCAACACCACGAACTGGCTTAATATAGCTTTTAGAATCATCTATCTTAGCCAATTTTGCCCTTATTCTAGAGATAATTACATCAACATTTTTAATAGAGCTACTATCATCTATGTGGCTACTCTCGTATAGTAATTGCTCTCTTGAAATTGCAGAATTTCTATTATGTATTAAAATATCCAAAACATCAAATTCTGCTGCAGTAAGCTCTAAAGTCTTATTTTTAAACTTAATATTATGACCAGCCTTATCAACTAAAAAATCACCTTCGTGCGACTTAGCAACAGGGGCATTAATTCTGCGTAAAATTGTTTTAATTCTTGTAACTAATTCTCTTGGGTCATATGGCTTAGGCATATAATCGTCTGCCCCTCTTTCTAAGCCTATTACTTTATCTGTTAAATCATTCCTCGCAGAAGATATTATAACAGGTATATTAGAGCCCTCTCTAATCTTTTTAATTACATCTAAGCCATCCATACCAGGCAGGGTTAAATCTAAAATAACTAAATCGAATTTCTCTTGCGTAAGCAGCGACATACCAATATATGGGTCTTCAGCACACTCTGTTTCCATGCCATATTTCTTTAAATACATACTAAGTGTTAATAATAAATCAGGGTCATCTTCTATAATTAAAATTTTTATTTTTTCGTTAGACATTGTATATCCTTTTCGATTTATACATATTATTTAGGTATAATAACATAATTTACTTTTAAGGTTAAATAAAATGTACGAATATAAAGCTGTTCTTTACCAAGAAGCAATGCTTGGCTCTTTATTATTAGGACAATCTAAAATAGACCCTGTAAAATTTACTGCTTTTTTAAACAAAAACGCTAAAGAGGGCTGGGAAGTAGTAACAATGGAAAAAGATTTACGCCGTATGCTACTTTTGTGGAAAAGAGAGGCATATGTAGTAATTTTAAAAAGGAAAACAAAATGAAAGTAATGCGTATTGCTGGTGCAATTTCTGCTATAATTTTATTAGTTTATGCAATTTTACTAATTGGGCAAATTTGGGGCTCTTGGATGAGCATAGATAATTTTATAAAGTTAACTATTACAGCTGCTATAAGCGTTGTTACAATTGGTATAGTTGCATTAATATACAGAGAATTAGTAGAAGAGAAACAACTTAAAAAAGATGACTTTATAGATTAAGGACTAATTTTGGATTTAGAGAGCTACTGGATAGATAAAATAAAAACATCTCACATAGGTGATGATGGTGCAGTTATCGAAGAGCAAGTCTATGCTATGGATGCCTTTTGGGAAGGCACTCACTTTAAAAAAGAGTGGATGAGCATAGAGCAAATTGCCCACAAAGCCTTTATGGTAAACCTATCCGATATGGTAGCAATGAATGCAACTGCAAAATATATGCTAATTACTGTTGCTTTTCCAAAAAATATTAAAAAGAAACAGGTTAAAAGACTTAGCGAAAAATTAGCACAACTTGCAAAAGAGCACAATATCGAAATAATCGGTGGCGACACAATAGGAAGCGACAGACTCGGAATTGTTATTACAATGATAGGTACAACAAGAAATCCACTAAAAAGAGTTGGTTTAGAAGATGGCGATTTATTAGCATACACAGGTAAATTAGGCAATGCAAAAAAAGAGCTAGATAGACTATTCTTAGGCGAAAGAATAGAAGACAACTCTAAATTTTACAATCCAAAATTACGCATAGATTTTATAAAAGCAGCAACCCCATGGCTAAGTGCTGGTATGGATATTAGCGACGGCTTATACTGCGACACAAATAAACTTTTAAAAGAGAATCAAAAATATATACAAGAGCTAAAAGTAATCCCAAAAGAGATAGGCGAAAGCGGCGAAGAGTACGAAATGCTTATAGCCTTTAACCCAATAAACTTAAACAGAGTAAAAAGAATAGCCAAACTAACAAACACCCCACTAACAATCTTCGCAAAAGTTACAAA
>CAYMUV010000112.1:0-3336 GCA_964393855.1 uncultured Nitratifractor sp. | reverse complement strand
TATCCTCTTTTTAGATACTCATCTCTAATCCTTGCTTGGTCAGCCTCTAGTTGAGCTGGCATAGCAGTACCACTATTTGTTAAAAAAGAGAATGCACCACCTTTTTTATTTACCAAATTGCTCTCTAAAATAGAGCTACTTAGCTTATGATTACCAATAAAAGTAACTTTTTTAATTTTTATTGCATCACCTTTATCGACATTAAATTTAACTTTAACACCTTTATCGTAAGGTTGAGCATCAACAGATACTTTTGCATCAACATAACCAGCTTGTTTTAACCCCTCTTCTAGGTTTCTTTTTGCTGCTTGAAGTGCTGCTATAGAGTAACTATCCCCTTCATGAATTCCTGTTGCTGCTATAATTTTATCTGCCGACAAACCATTTGCAGCTATTCTTGTAATCTTACCAGAAAGTTGTGGAAGAGACGCAAATAGTGCCGAAGCAGTAACAACAGATAATAATGCTACTTTTTTTAACATACTATGACCCTTTTATAAAATTTTACCTAAAGAGTTACTTTAAGTTATTATATAGGTATTATGATACCACTTTTTTATTTAAAAGTTAATATATATTGGTTGAAATTAAAAAATATTACTAATTTGTTAATTTTTAAGCTTTTCGAGTTTCACTTTGACATCTCCATAGCATGCCATTGCACCTTCTGCAGATGAAATCGGAGGCGTTAAGATATTGACTCCTTTTACATCTCTTCGTATTAAAACACAATCATCTCTTAAATCTGGGCTAACTTTTGCTGTCATCTCTAATTCTCCCCAAAGAGATTTAACCAATACTCTATCTCCATCACTTATTAAACTCATTTTAGGTATATATACAATACTCTCTTGGCTAGAAAATTGGCTATTTAAGCTCTTACTGCTTTTAGGAGTCAATAGCCACATATCGCTACTCTCTAGCTTTATTTTTTTTCTAAAACGCCTTAATGCTTTAATATCTTCAAAATCATCATAAAAGTCATCTATAAACTCAAACTCATCATCGCCATCTTCTCCAAAACCATCTTTATAAGGAATATCTTCAAATGCTGGAGAGATAAGCTTGCCATCTCTTTGAAGTGCCTGATTTTTCCAAAAATCTATATAGTAATCTTCGCTCTTAATTGGTTCTAAATTTAATCTTTTTAATATCTCTTGTGTAAATTGATACTCGCTAATACCTATATTGCTATCGTAAACTTTATTCATAATTTGCATATACTCATGACCGTAAGATAGTCTAATATCATCTTTTTCTAAAAAACTCTTTGCAGGAATAATAATATTTGCCAATTTGCTTGTTTCATTCTCATAGAGTCCAAAATATATTAAATTATCTACCGCTTTTAATTCATCTACAACCCTATTACTGCAAGGCATACTCTCGACTGGATTACCACCTTGAACGATAACACTTTTGTATTTAGAAAATTGAGTAGTTGCTATTGGCTCTGTTGGAGTCTTTACACTAAAAGGGTTCTCAAACCCAAGTTTAGAATCAGATAGAAAACTAACACCACACCCCTCTTTCCCAAAAAGTCCTAATATAGAGGCTAAGGCATCTATTGCTCTTATAGCATCATACCCAATATCATAGTGCTGAACACCAGCACCCAATAAAAATACAACCTTTTGTGATTGAAGTTTAACTAGCAAATCTCCAATATCATTTAAACTCAAACCAATATACTCTAAAATTGCCTTTATTCTAAAGCTTCTTGTAAAATCATAAAACTCTTCCCACTCACTTGCATGCTCTTCTAGCCACTCTTTATCTTCTGCACTCTCCATTATTAAAAATCTAGAGAGCAAAATTGCTAAATAGAAATCGCTTCTTGGCTTTACTTGTATATGTAAGTTTGCCATCTTTGCTATTTTTGTCTTAACTGGGTCAATTACAACTATATCTTTATCTTTAATATATGGCATAATATGAGAGTTAGTTACAGTTATATTTCTACCCCAAACTACAACTACATCAGCTTTGCTAATTTGCTCAACACTCAAAAGCTTATTAACTCCCCTACCATCTCGTATTGCTGCATCTCCTGCACCATCACATAAAGTTCCATGAGTTAAAGCTCCATTTGCACTCTTTGCTAAAAGGTTAGTAACTTGCTGCATTAAACCAAGGTTTCCACTACCTCGCCAAAGTAGCCAATTTTTATCTTTAATAGAGTTTGCAACTGCATCAAGAGCTTCATCTAAGCTAAGCTCTTTGCCATTTACCATTGGCTTTTTAATTCGCTTAGCTTCGTGTATATGTTTATATAAATGGGCGCATAATGCCCCATTTGTCATAGGAACTTCCTCTCCACTTACAAGTTTTATCCCATCGCTACTGTCGCAAACAACACTACAAGCATCAAAACAATCTAATGCACAAGCTGTTTTAATCATTTTACCTCTACTTTTATAAGTTTAGAAAATCTATCTTTAGCATCTAAAATAATCTCTGCTCTATATGAAGATATATACTTTTTATCTGCAACTTTCCAAACTTTACTAAACTTTAGATTACTCTTTTTGCCATTAATATAAATAGTTTTTGTATCTAAATTACTTAGCTCATCTTCGTTTAAATATATAGTCAATTTTGCTTTAGATATATCTTGAACAACTGCTAAAGGCATACCCACTGTTATAAACTCACCTCTTTTTACATTTAAAGAGTATAGATACTTATCTTTAACATATATGCTCTTTTTAGCAATAATATCTTTTAGCTGAACAATCTTTTGCTCTAAAGATACTTTTTGATTTTTTAAATTTAATATCTTCTCTAAAGTGGCACTATATTGTGCTTTAGCAGATATATAAGCACTATATAGATTATCTTTAGTACTTACAGAACTACTACTAAGTGGTGCAACTTTTTTATATAAATTTAACTTTTTTTCAAAACTTTTTTTTAACATAGGTGCAATTTGCTGATTAATTTTTATCATCTTATCTATTAACAATAAAGACTCTTTTGAGTGCTTTAAATCTTCTCTATTAACACTATCATCTATATGTACAATTAAGCCATTAGCTTTTTTACCCTCTAAATTACTCTTTACATCAATAGCTTTACCTGAAGCTTCTGCTTTTATAGTTACTGTATCTAAGGGTTCTAGTTTAGCAAAATGTACATCTGCTAATATAGCTGTAGCAAAACATGCTAATATAGCAACTGCTTTTATCATTATTTATTCCTATATTTTAAAATTATTATTAATTGTAATATATCTTAAAAAGTTTAAAATGAAATTAAAGAAGCTCTATAGAAATATGGGCATAGCTATAAGCCGAGTTCTGTATTAGATAGTTATTTATCTAGGCTAACTATTGC
>CAYMUV010000111.1:0-3360 GCA_964393855.1 uncultured Nitratifractor sp. | reverse complement strand
GAGCCTAAAAAACCTAAACCAAATGTGCATCTTTACGATAAAAGTTGTGTAGAGAGAGTAAAATTTATTAAGTATTTACAAAATGAGTTGTCATACTCTATTGCCCAAATCAAGGCGATTTTAGAGAATAATAGCTTTGAGTTTGACAACAGTTTTGACACACTTGTAAACTCAATTGAACTAATTGCAAATAGTGACAAACGAGATATTGACAAAGAGAGCTTTTTAGAGTTAGCACAAATTAGCGAAGATGAGTTAAAGAGCTATATAAACAGAGGTTATTTAGAGAATTTTAATAACAAATTTAGCAAAAAAGAGTTAAAAATTGTAAATATTTTACAAGAGGCTAAAAGATATAATTTTGACTTTTCGCTACTAGATAGATATGTAGAAGTAGCAAAAGAGTTAGCTACTTTAGAGAATGATATAGGCTCTAAGTTACTAAGCGATGATAGCAAAACTCACAACTTAAGATACCTATTTCTTTTCGATTTAATACTAAATTTAAAACCATATATTTTTAATAATGCAACAATAAAAGAGCATCACAATAGAGTTAAGGAGAAGATATGAAAAAGTTATTTGCAATAAGTGGATTTACCTCGTATATTTTAATTGTTTTTTTAAATTCATTAACAGATTTAGGTCATAAGATAATTTTGCAAAATACAATCTTTAAAGCCTATGATGGCTCTACTTTAATGATATTAACAGCTATTGTTAATGCCTTGATTTTGTTGCCATTTATATTTTTGTTCTCTCCTGCTGGATTTATAAGCGATAGATACAATAAGTTAAAAGTTATAGAGTATGCCTCTTTGGCTGCAGTTGCAATTACGCTATTAATTACACTCTCTTACTATATGGGTTGGTTTTGGGTAGCGTTTGGCTTTACACTAATTTTAGCAGCACAGAGTGCTATATACTCGCCTGCAAAATATGGAATTATAAAAGAGATGGTTGGCGAAGATGGCTTAGCAGAAGCAAATGGGCTTGTGCAAGCAGTTGTAGTTGTTGCAATATTGGCAGGGGCTCTAATTTATAGTATATTTTTCGAGGGTATGTTAAGTGCCAATATAGTTGATAAAAACGAAATTTTAAAGCAGATTGCACCGCTTGGATTTATTCTGGTTGGCTCTAGTATAATAGAATACCTATTTGCAAAGCACTTAGCAAAAAGTGCAAGATTACTAGAAGATGCAAGTTTACACTTCGATATAAAAAAGTATAGCAAGCTAGAGTATCTGCAAGAGAATATTAAGCTAATAAAGTCTAAAGAGGCAATTTGGTTAAGCATAATTGGGCTAAGTGTAATTTGGGGTATTTCGCAAGTTGTAGTAGCTGTTTTTGGCGAATATCTAAAAGAGACGCTCAACATTACAAATACAGTTACTGCACAAGGGCTATTGGCTCTTAGTGGGCTTGGTATTGTATTTGGTTCGCTATTTGCTGGTAGATTTAGCCGTCGATATATCGAAACAGGTCTAATACCTATTGGGGCTTTAGGTGTTGCACTATCTTTATATACACTACCAACGCTATCTAGCTTAAAGTTAATTGGCTTTGATATCTTTATATTCGGCTTCTTTGCTGGAGTCTTTATAGTGCCTCTAAATTCGCTAATACAGTTTGCAACACCTACTAAAAACTTAGGTATGGTACTTTCTGGCAATAACTTTATGCAAAATGTTAGTATGTTTATCTTCTTAGTTGTAACTGCAATATTTGCCTACTTAAATATACCTGCTAAAGCTCTAATTTTAATGGCAGCAACTATTGCATTTGTTGGTATGGGCTATACAATCATAAAGTTACCTCAATCGATCATAAGGTATGTTGTTAAGCTACTAATTCGTGTAAGATATCGTGTAGATGTTGATGGCTTAAATAACTTAGCAGATGTAGAGGGCAAAGGTATTTTACTGCTTGGTAATCATATATCATTTTTAGATTGGGCAATATTGCAAATTGCATTTCCTAAGCAAATTCGTTATGTTATGGATAAACACTACTACAATAAGTGGTATCTAAAACCATTTTTTAAATTTTTTAAGGTTATTCCTATCTCGACTCGTGGCAGTAAAAATGCACTTGGAGCAGTTACACAAGCGCTTAAAAATGGCGAGGTAGTAGCACTATTTCCAGAGGGGCATATAAGCCGTAGTGGTCACTTAAGCGAATTTAAACGAGGTTTCGAGATAGCATGTTCAGGGCTAGATGAGAGCGATGCTGTTATTATACCTTTCTACCTTAGAGGTCTTTGGGAAGATGAGTTCTCTTATGCTTCTAATCGCCTTAAAAAAAGGGGAGGAAAAGATACATCGGTTACTTATGGAAAACCAATGTCGATTAAAAGTAGTGCAAAAGAGGTTAAAAAGGCTGTATTTGAGTTATCTATTTATGCGTGGCAAGATTACTCGAAAAGGTTGCCATGTCTGCAAGAGGCATGGATAGAGTCAGCAAAAGAGGTAGGAGGTGCATTAAGTGTTGCCGACTCAACAGGTGCAGAGTTGAGTGGTCATAAGTTTATTACTGCAACTTTGTTGATTGCAAATAAGATAAAAACTAAAATTCCAGAGCAAAATATAGGTATTATTATGCCAAGTGTTGCAGGTGGTGCACTGGTAAATATGGCGCTTCTTAGCCTTGGTAAAACTATTGTAAACCTCAACTATTCAGCCTCTAAAGAGAGTTTAGATTATGCTATTGATATAGCCGAAATTAAGACTATAATAACATCTAAAAAGTTCTTAAAACGCTTAGAGTCTAAAGGTTTTGATTTAAACCAAATATTAGAAAAAGTAAATGTTATCTATATGGAAGATGTTAAAAATAGTTTAAGCAAGATTAAGAGTATTTTATACTTTTTTAGTAGCAAACTACTACCAGCATCACTACTTAAAGCACTATTTATTAAAAAGAGTAAAATTAGCGATACTGCTGCAATTTTATTTAGTAGTGGTAGCGAAGGTTTACCAAAAGGTATAGAGCTAACGCATCAAAATATTATGGGTAACATTAAGCAGATATCTGTGTTGCTAAATGCGACAGACGATGATGTAATGATGGGAACTCTACCAATTTTCCACTCGTTTGGCTTAACTGTAACAACACTTTTGCCACTTATAGAGGCAATTCCTTTAGCTTGCCATCCAGACCCTACAGATGGTCTTGGCATAGGTAAAATGGCAGCAAAATACCGTGGCTCTATACTTTGTGCCACAGCTACATTTTTAAGGTTATATGCAAGAAACAAAAAACTGCACCCACTAATGTTTAAAAATTTAAGATATGTAATTGCCGGTGCAGAAAAGCTACCTAAAGATGTAGCAAAAGCTTTTAAAGATAGATTTAATAAAG
>CAYMUV010000110.1:0-3436 GCA_964393855.1 uncultured Nitratifractor sp. | reverse complement strand
TTAATAGCCTCAAAATCGCCTTTACTTGCTGCTGCAAAACCAGCTTCTATTACATCTACTCCCAATTTTTCTAATTGGGTTGCAATTTGAATCTTCTCTTTTGTATTCATTGAAGCACCGGGGCTTTGCTCGCCATCTCTTAATGTTGTATCAAAAATTATAATTTGCTCTTTCATTATATATACCTTTTGTTTTAATATTTTTGTTTATAGAGTTATTTTGTTTAGAATAAAATTATAAAGATAGCAGGAGAATAGAAGAAGCTTTAGTAAAAAATGTTTTTATGTTAGTAATTGTAAAGTACATAAAATCTTGCTCCTTCGTTTAAATTTATTGATAATATCTTATCGTTTTAACCTTAAATTAAACTATTTTTACTATAATTTCGCCAACTAAATTTTTGCTGTCTCGCAAAGGGCGTTGCAGTGAAATATTAATTTTTAAAGAGGTAATATTATGAGAAAAGATATCCATCCAGACTATAAAGATTGCAATGTAACATGTGCATGTGGTAATACATTTGTAGTTAAATCAATTAACCCAGAGATGTCAATCGATATCTGTAGCGAGTGTCACCCATTCTTTACAGGTTCTGAAAAAATTGTAGATACTGCTGGTAGAGTAGATAAATTTAAGAAAAAATATAAACTTTCTTAAATCTTTTACCCCTTGTGGGGTAGCTTAAATGGTTACACTTCTTCCTACGCCAATTGGTAATATTGGTGATACAACTTATAGAACATTAGAAATTTTAAAAAATACTCAACTTATACTTTGCGAAGATACACGCGTAACAAAGCAGTTAATTAATCTTTATAAAACACGATACAATTTAGGCAATTTAGATGTAGATTTTATCTCTTTTAATGAGCATAATGGCGCTACTAGATTAGAGCAGTTTGGCGAAAGAATAAAAGATGAAAATGTAGTCTATATGAGCGATGCAGGTATGCCTGTAATCTCAGACCCGGGGCAATTGCTTGTAGAGTTTTGTCAAAAAGAGGGCATAGAGTACGATGTATTACCGGGTGCAAGTGCTGCTCCTTTAATTTATGCTGCAAGTGGCTTTGAGAGTGGAAAATTTTACTTTTATGGATTTTTGCCAAGCAAAGGAAAAGAGAGAACACAAGAGCTTAATAAAGTACTATCTAATGGCATAGATACAATACTATACGAAGCACCACACAGAATTGTTAAATTAATAGAGCAAATTTGCGATATAGATGAGAATAGAGAACTATTTGTTGCTAAAGAGCTTACTAAGAGGTATCAAAAATATTATAGAGTAACTGCAAAAGAGATGCTTAGTAGATTAGAAAACGATTCAACAAAGGGTGAGTGGGCTTTGGTTGTAAAGGCAAAAATTAGTAGCGAGCCAACTCTAAATTTACAACAAGTTTTAGATTTAGATATCCCCCCTAAACCAAAAGCAAAATTAATTTCTGCTCTTACAGGTAATAGTGTTAAAGAGTGTTATGAGAAACTTCAAAAAAAGTAGTATTTTAGCTTTAAAAGGGTAAAATTCTATATGATTATTTACGGAAAACAGACCTCTCTTTATGCACTAAGAGAGCATGAAGATAAAATAGAAACGGTATATGTTAATAAGCTTTCTATATTGCCTAAAGATTTACTTGCAAAATATGGTTCTAAAATTAAAACTATCGAGAATAAGTGGGCTCAAAAGCTAAGCAAAGGTGGCAATCATCAAGGTATATTGGTTGATATACTTGAGCCACAAGAGCAGAGTTTAGATGCCATTAAAAAAGAGGATTTTGTATTAATTTTAGATGGTTTAACAGATGTTGGTAATATTGGGGCAATAGTAAGAAGCGCATATGCCTTAGGTGTTGGTGCTGTTTTTGTAACTGGAGTTAGGCAAATTAATATGCCTGCAGTTGTTAGAACTAGCTCTGGTGCTGCCTTAGATTTAGTGCCAATTGTTCATTCAAATATTTTAGATTTAATGAATGAATTTTCTCAGATTGGTTTTAAAATATATGGAGCCGATTTAGATGGTACAGATTTAAGCGAGGCTACTTTTAGTCAAAAAAGAGTTTTAGTTTTAGGAAGCGAAGATAGAGGTATATCTAAAAGAGCAAAAGCCAAATTAGATAGTATATATAAAATAGAGATGCAAAGAGAGTTCGACTCTTTAAATGTTAGCGCAGCAGCAGCAATTTTTTTACATAGGATGAGTTATGCCATTAAATGATTTAATAAAAGATTATTCAATAAATACAATTTCAGAAAAGACAAATATCTCTATAGAAGTATTAGAGAAACTTTTAAACAAAGAGTGGGATAGCCTGCAAAGAGCAAAAGTAGATGGTTTTTTTAGAATTATAGAAAGAGAGTTCGATTTAGACTTAAGCGATATTAGAGAAGAGGCAAAAGATTACTACAATGCACACAAGAGTACAGAGCCTAATAGACCTATTGACTTAGTAGATGCTCAAACTACTGGAGGTCGTGGAGGTTTTGTTACTGCAATACTATCTATAATAATTGCAGCCTTAGTTCTATATGCTATTTGGTACTATTTTTTCTCTAATAATCATAAGCAAGTCACTATAGAAGGCAATGCTAGTAGTGGTCTATTTAAAGATAGTTTAGATAGTGCTAAAAAATTGATTGGGGAAACAAATAGTAGCACAAACACTACTAAAGTTGTTTCAAGTAACACTACAAATAGTAGCACAAATGAAGAGAAGCAATCAACAAATACGACAACTCAAGTAGCTAATAATAGTAGTAGCCCTTCAACAGAAGGTAGTAAAAAATTTGATATTACAGAGATTAATAAAAGTACTGAAGAGTCTCAAAATACTAGCTCATCTAATGAAAATAACAATGATAGCACAATAAATGAAGTAGAGAAAAACAGAAGTATAAAAGAGGCTGTTAATGCACTATTAGAAGAGAATAAAACTGACAATAGTGCAGAAATTAATAGCACAAATGTTGAGAACTTAGAGAGTAATTCTGCCTTGACTTTAAGTAGTGAAGCTAATACAACTGTAGCAGAAAATAATATTAGTAGCCTCGAAACTAATAAAACTACTGATAGTAACAGCGAAGCTACAAGTAGTACTAATAGTATAGAAGATAATTTAAATAGTGCTAAAGCAATAAATAAAATTACTTTTAAGAATAAAGCTAAAACATTATGGATAGGAGTATATGATATTAATAAGAATAAACGAATTGTAAAAGTTATGAGTAAAACACCATACGATTTAGTAACAAATGGTGATAAAATTGCAATTGTAACAGGTCATAATAAATTTTCTATCGCAAGTGATACCGGAATAGATAAAAGTTTTAGTAAAAGAGGAAGAGTTTATCTGTTAGTTACAAAAAATGAGATAAAATATATTTCTAAAAGAGAATATAAAAGAGTTACTAAGCACAAAGCTTGGTAATTTGAGGATAA
>CAYMUV010000109.1:0-3516 GCA_964393855.1 uncultured Nitratifractor sp. | reverse complement strand
CACTTAGCACATAACACTTAACTCTAATCCAATCCATAAATCTCTTTATATCGTTTTAGTGCGTATCTGTCTGTCATTGATGCTATGTAGTCGCTAACTACTCTATGTTTTGGGCGAATTTTTAATAGTTCTTTGTGTATTTGTGGTAGTAGGTTTTTATCTTCCATATGTGATATATATAATTTTTTTACACACTCTTTGCCTGCGTACATATTGGTTACAATTTTTTGGTGTTTGTAGAGTACTTTAAATAGATGTCGTAAAAGCTCTTTATGCTCTTTTTGTATCTCTTTAGAGTGTCCGATAGCTAATTTTTGACTAGCTTTAAATTTAGAGCTAAGAGGTATATCTTGTTTATGTTTAAAAATAAACTCTTTAGAGTTTTCGATAAAATCTATTACTAATATTCGTATAAGAGATGCTACTAGGCGATGTCTGAACATTTGTTCATTTGGTTTAATGCCCTCTTTTTCTACTTCTATTACTGCTCTTTGTATTAGTTTTTGCTCTTTTAAATTATCGTAATTTATTAAATTATACTTTATACCATCGTCGATATCATGGCTAATATAGGCAATAGAGTCTGCATGATCGACTATTATAGCTTCGAATGATGGGTGGTAATCTAATGCAAAATTCTCTTTTATATATTTTGGATAAAACTTCTCTTTGTATGGGGCAGAGTGCTTTAAAACACCTTCTAGCGTAGCATATGTAAGGTTTAAGCCGTCATAGTTTTTATATCTTTTTTCTAACTTTGTTAATACTCTAAAAGATTGAAAGTTGTGTTCAAATCCATTTTTAAAGCCATCTTTTTTAAGTAATCTATCTAATTCATCGCCACCTACATGCCCAAATGGGGTATGTCCTAAATCGTGACTAAGTGCAATTACTTCGGCTAGGGCTTCGTTTAAGCCAAGTTCTCTAGCTAGGGTTCTTGCAATTTGTGCAACCTCTAGCGAGTGGGTTAATCTGGTTCTAAAGTAGTCGCCTTCGTGATTTATAAAAACTTGGGTTTTATACTCTAATCTTCTAAAAGAGCTACAATGAATTACACGGTCTCTATCGCGAGAGTAGGGGTCTCTAAAATCGTTTGTAAAGGGGTAAAATCTTTCAAATGGCAACATTTTTAACCTTTTTTGTAAATTTTATACTAAAAAATATAAATATTTTGTTATAATATTGTTAAATTAACTAATAGATTATACTAAAAAGGAGCTTTTATGCAAGTAACTCTAATGCACAATACCCCATTAGATGTTTGTGCTCATGCAATTAGAACATGTTGGCAAAGCTTTGACAAAAGCGATGAGGGTGGCGAAAAAGATAGAGCTCTAATAGATAGAGTTGGTAATAAATATAAGCATGCTTCTACACTAGAGCACCTTGTTTATACTTTTTATATAAGGGGTATTAGTAGAGCTTTACTTCAAGAGTTAGCTAGACATAGAGTTGCGAGCTTAAGTGTTAAAAGTACTCGATACACTTTAAAAGAGTTAAAAGATGCAGAAGCATTTGATACTAAAGATTTTAAGGGTGCTTCTAAATTTATTGTTTTAACAGGAAACGAAGATGTAGATAGTGCATCTATAGTAGCACTAAACAATTTACAAGCACTGCTAAAAAAAGGTATTAGTAACGATATTGCCAAATATGCTTTACCAGAGTGCTACAAAACAGAGCTTACATGGACAATTAACGCTCGTTCACTTCAAAACTTTTTAAGCCTAAGAAGCAATAAAGCAGCACTTTGGGAGATAAGAGATTTAGCTAATTTATTATTTAATACTCTTCCAAAAGAGCATAGCTATCTATTTGAAGATTGTATCTATAAAGCTGGAGAGTAGAGTATGCGTAGTTTAATTTTATTTTTAATATTTTCTATATCTTTATTTGCAGGTGTTAGCAGCTCTGTAATTAATAGTGTTCGTTCGCCATATAGTAATTTAATATCTAATCTTTATGCACTAAATGGTAATCAATATCTTTGGATAAATAATCCATCTAACTTAGCAAAGGCTTCTAATGCTTTAAATAATGGCTATTTTAACTATAAAAACAAGCCTTTACATAGAGCCAAAATAACCCAATTGCTTTATGCTTTAGATTCTGGTGCTTTAGATGAGTACAATAAACAAAAATTAGATGTATTAGTAACCGATGCCTATATAAGATTACTTAAATTTGTAAGAGTTGGAGATGTAGATTGGGCTTTGGTTAAGAGAAAATTACATAGTTTAAAAACAGAGCACGATATTCATGCTGTTTGGGAATTTACGCCAAAGGGTATGCCATCGGCTCAAACAATTTTAAATTATATTCAAAGTGGTAGGGTTAATGCTCTTTTAGATCAAAGTGTAGGTTTAAAAAATAGATATAAACCATTTATTGATATATTGCAATATTATCGTAAAATTCCAGAGTTTAGAAAAGTAAAATATGGAAAAATAATTAGATATGGTGGTAGAGATAAAAGAATTTATCAAATTAAAAGAAGATTAACTCTTTTAGGGGATTTTCCAGCAGGTGTTAAACTAACAAGAAAGTATGACAATAATTTACTTATTGCAATTAGAAAATTTAGAAAACGCTTTAACTTAAGAGCAGGGGACTATATAGACAATAAGTTAATTGGTTATATAAATCTTCCAAAATCTTACTATATTAAAAAGATAATTGTAAATTTAGATAAGACTAAACTCTATCCTTCGCATTTTGAAAATGTATATGCAGAGGTTAATGTACCAGAGTTTAGAATGAGACTTTACGAAAATGGAGTAGAGAGCTTTACTAGTAAGGCAGTTGTTGGTATGCTAGAGCGTCCAACTCCAATATTTAGTGACAAAATTGAGTATGTAGTAGCTAATCCAACTTGGAATGTACCAGAGAGTCTTGTAAAAAAAGATTTAATACCTTTGCTAAAGAGTAATCCCGATACTATTAAAATTGCTAGGTTAAAGGTATATCAAGGCAATAGAGAGATTTTGCATCCAGATTTAGAAAAATTATATAGATATGCAAGATTAGGGAAACGATTACCATATAGATTTGTACAACAACCAGGTGATAAAAATGCTTTGGGTAGAGTAAAATTTATGTTCCCAAATAAGTACTCTGTTTATCTACACGATACATCAGAGAAGGCTCTATTTAGCAATAGGTATAGATATAATAGCTCTGGTTGTATGCGTCTTGGTGACCCATTTGGTTTTTATAGAGCCCTTATGCCTTATCTTGCTACTAATGAAGATATCGAATCTTTAGTAGCAGAGGGTAGAACAAAAACAATAAGACTTAACAGAAAAATACCAGTACATATTGTATATTTTACGCTAGAGTTTGTAAATGGGGCACCAAATTTTATGTACGATGCATATATGTATGATAAGATAATAGAGGAGTCAACAGCAGGTAATATAAAAAGTTACTTTAATGTGCCAGCTGTACGATTAAGAGAGGTAAATAATTAATCCATTAAATGGTTTAATCTTAATTTAACCAAAAAGTAATTAAAAT
>CAYMUV010000108.1:0-3556 GCA_964393855.1 uncultured Nitratifractor sp. | reverse complement strand
AAGAGAGTGATTTTAATACCATTTTAGAATCTGCAAGGCTTAGCCCTAGCTCTTTCGGGTTTGAGCCATGGAAATTTGTAGTACTAGAAGATGAAAATATTAAAAAAAAGATACTGCCTCTTGTATGGGGTGCTCAAAATAGTCTATTAACTGCTAGTAAATATGTAATAATTTTAGCAAGACATGGCAAAGATTTACTATATAATAGCGATTACATTTCGCATATGCTTTACGATGTGCATAAAATTCCAAAAGAGAAAGCAGAAGCCAGAAGAGAAAAATATAGACATTTTCAAGAGAGTGATTTTAAATTAACAAATAGCGATAGAGCAATGTACGATTGGGCATCTAAGCAGTGCTATATTGCACTTGGTAATATGATGAGTGTTGCAGCAATGCTAAAAATAGACTCTTGTGCAATCGAAGGCTTTAATTTAGAAGAGTTAGATTTTGAATTAAGCAAAGAGTTAGGATATAATAGAGATGAGTTTAAATTATGCGTAATGGTTGCTTTTGGATATAGACTAAACGAACAACCAATAAAAACAAGACAAAAATTAGAGGATATTGTAGAGTATATATGAGGTTTTTAACTAAAATATTAACGCTTTTAATTTTTTTAACACTAATGGGCATATCCTATATATATGCCAAAAAAAATTTTGCTTATAGCTATAAAGAGCCAAATATAGAGCAAATAATGCATACTAAATTGCAAAATGGCTACCTAGATAGAGAGATATCTAAAGCTATTAAAGAGAAGCGATTTAAAGATATTAAAATCTATACAAACTTAGCAGATAGATTTGGTATAGAGCTAAAGCCAGCTACTAAAGAGTTAATAAAACAAGAGTTTACCACAACTAAAAAGATAACAAGGGGTGTTAAAAATTTTGTAAAGGGTTTTTTAAGTGGCAAAGCAAATAGTGGTACAGAGGTTGCAGGTGCTGTTGCTTCTGATTTTACAATATATGGTGATTTAAGAGACATTAGAAGAGAAGGCGAAAAATATATAGCAGATGAGCCTTACGATAAAATGATACTTGGTTTATCTATGGCAGGCTTAGCTCTTAGTGCTACACAGCTTGTTACATTTGGTGGAAGCTCTACACTAAAAGCTGCTGCATCTTCTCTTAAAATTGCTAAAAGAGAGAAGGTACTAACAAAAGGTTTTAGTAAAACAATTAGCAAAGATTTAGAAAAAGCTGTAGATATAGAGTCTTTAAAACATCTTAAACTTGGCTCTATAAAAGAGCTAAAAGCAGATGCAAAAATTATTAAAAATAGTGTTAATACAAAACCCTTAAAACCTCTATTAACAAATGTTCATACAATTGCTAAAAACACATCTATTGCAGATAGTATCGCACTACTTAAGTATATAGATAATACAAAAGATTTAAAATCAGTTGCAAAACTATCTAAGCGATACAAAGGAGCAACACGAGGCATATTTAAACTTATGGGTAAAAATGCCTTTAGACTAGTTAAAGTTGGTATTAAGTGGAGTAAAAATCTTATTATAGGAGTTGCTGGTTTTGTATTTAGTCTCTTTGGATTTATAGTAACTCTTTTTAGATTATTTAAATAATTTTTACTTCTATTTAAGCTTTAGTTGTTATTATAACTTTGCATATGCAAAAATTTAAAATTAAAGGATATATAATATGTATAAAGTAGTAGTAGAAAAAGAGTGCGGATGCTTTAGAAAAAGCGGTATTCAAAATAATCAAGAGTTCGCATCTAAAGATAATGCATTAATTCAAGCTATGGAGCTTACAAAGGATATGAATAACGATTTTTGCCAAAAGCACGAATTTAATGTTTTAGAAGATGGCAATAATATTGTTATTAAAGTAGACGAAAGAGTAAAAAGCGGCTGTTGCGGTGGTGGACACTGCAGTTAATCACTCTTGGCTTTCTTTAATTAGCCAGAAAACAGAAGAGTTTAAATAGTCATTATCGGGCTTGACCCGATAATCTAAAATTTAATTAAATTTATAATCTTACCCAAAACTACTCAACAACATGCCCAACAAATTTAGACATATTATTTAAAATAGCCTCCCCTTTTCTAAAGCCTACACCACAAGCTTCGTAAGCATAAAATACACCAGCTTGATAGTAATTGCCACTACTATCTTTTGGTAGCTCTATAAACTCTTGATAAACCATTTTATGGTTATCATATTCGCCATCTTTGCCAGCTAACAGATTACCATTTTCATCTAATATTTTAACGCTTTCGCCCTCTCTGCCATAAATTGGTTTAACAACTTGCTTTTTACCCTCTAAAGGCTCATAAGAGGTCTCTAAAAGAAGTGGATGGTTTGGATATAGATCCCATAAAATTTTAAGTATTGCCTTGCTTTGAAACATCAAAGTATAAGCAGGGTTAAAGATTATAGCCTCTTTATTCTCTACTACTTTAGTTAAAAGCATTGCTAAATCTGGCTCTTCTATTGCTATATCTTCCCAAGGAATAAGCTTAAACCAAAGCTCATACTTATCTTCGTTGTAGTATATTCCATTTTCATCAAAATCTACCTCATCAATAAAGCCAAATTCTGTATTAAAACCCGCCTCTTTAGCAATATATTGCAAAAGTTTTACTGTATTTTCCTCTTCGCCATTTCCTTTTATAGAGCTAAAAAGAAACTTCCACCCCTCATAGAGCTCTTCAAAGTTACTAACATCCTCTTTTAGGGTTACTAATCGCTTAAAGTTATTAACTAATGCTTCGTAGATAAAGTTAAATTGATTCTCTTCATCCATTTTGTTTAATTTTAATATTGCCCACTGAATTATAGCACTCTCAAATAGTGCTGTTGGGGTATCTGCATTAAACTCTATAAGCTTAATTGGTTTTCCATCTATTCCACCTGCTAAGTCAAAACGACCATACAGATGCCAATGTATATCGCTCTCCCAACTTTGCTTTACTAACTCTACAAGATTAAAAGGAATACCCACTTCGTGAAAAAGCTCGTTTTCTATAATATAATCTCCTGCAGCAACAAACATATCGTAAAGCTCGTTAGTAGCTTCGTAGTAAGATTGCGCCTCTTCTTGCGATAAGAGTACCAACTCGTTAGATACATAGCTTGTTTTATCACTATCTGTATGCCACACAAAGCCTAAGCTCTCTAAATAACTTACGCTTAAAGGCTCTACACTTTTTAGTTTAACCATTATTAACCACCAAAGAATCCGCCACTCTTTCTTGCACCACTAAAGAAGCCACCACTCTTTTTAGAGCCACCAAAAAAGCCACCCTTTTTAAAACTGCTTTTTGCTCTTGGTTTATTAAAACTATTTTTACTTTTACTGTAAGTAGAAGGCGATTTATAACCAGCTTTTCTGTTATTTTGATAGTTAGGGTTACCAAATAACTTATTACCTATCCAAGAGCCAATAATTGCTCCAGCGGCACTTGCCATAATTGCTTCGCCAAGCCCCATTCCACTACTCATTTGGGCTTCGCCTCCCTCTTTTGTTAAGTTAGAAGTGCCATTATCTATTTTTGCAGCCTCTTCTTTAACTAATTTATCCATCT
>CAYMUV010000107.1:0-3583 GCA_964393855.1 uncultured Nitratifractor sp. | reverse complement strand
TTTTTTTGCTTTTTTTGCCTATGATAACTAATAGCAAAACGGTGTGCTTCGTCTCTTAATTTTTGTAAAAAATGGAGTCGTTTATCTGTCGTTTTTAACTCAAATACCTCGCCATTTTGTGTGTAAATTATATCTTTTGCAGCTCCTTTAGCTCTGTGAGCTTTGGCATCTAATTTCTCTTTTGCTATTGCTATTACATCTAAATTTACACTATTTTTATCTAAAATCTCTAAAGCTAGCTTTAGCAAGGTTGCTCCACCATCTATCACCCACAAATCTGGTGGCGAACTTTTTTTAAAACTCTCTACTCTTCTTGTTAAAGTCTCTTTCATTTGAGCATACTCATCTTTAGCATTCAACTCATATCGTCTGTAAGAGTTTTTATCGAATTTGCCACTATCATAAACTATCATAGCCCCAACAGTTGCTTCGCCCATCATATGGGAGTTGTCAAAACATTCAACTCTATATGGAGCAAGGCTTAAAGAGAATAACTCTTTTACTTTATGCTCGATTGGCTCTTGCATCTCTTTCGACTGTTTTAGCAGCTCTTTAGCATTTTTTATTGCTAAGTCGGCTAGTTTTGCTCTATTACCAACTTTTGGATACTCTATACTAATATTTCTAGAAGCAATTTTAGATACAACATCTTGAGTAATCTCTCTATCTTTAAATTCGTGTGCAACTAATACTCTTTTAAAATCCATAAGAGTTAAGTTTTTATAGTGGTTTACTATTGCTTGTTTATAGGCTTCGTCTCTGTCAAACGCATCTATATTTCTAAAATAGTTATGAGTAGAAGATACAATCTTACCATCTCTCATAAAAATTTTAACAACTACACCTTTATCTCTATTTGTATCTATTGCAAAAATATCATAGTTTGCCTTGCTTGCAACATCTATTGTAGATTTTAACTGAAGCGATTCGATAACCTCTATAGAGTCTCTTAATTTTGCAGCCTCTTCAAAACGCTCGTTAGATGCTAACTTTAACATTCTCTCTTTCATTTTATCTATCAAGATTTTTCGATTATTTATTGCATATTTAGCATCTTTAATAATTTTAGCATACTCTTTTTTAGAAATTTTACCCTCACATGGAGCTAAACACTTATTTATTTCATAAAAAAGGCAAGCCTTTTTGCCTTTAATGCAGCTCTTTTTTTGAACTAATGGAAAAAAGTCATAAATTGCTTCGATTAAAGCTTTAGAACCACTAGGGAAGGGACCGTAATATTTTACTTTTGGCGATTTAATAACTTTTCTTGTTATTTCAAATCGTGGAAAATCTTGCATTTCATCGATATATATATAAGGATAAGTCTTATCATCTCGAAGCAAAATATTATATTTTGGTTTAAGTTGTTTAATTAGTGAATTTTCTAAAATTAAAGCATCTTCTTCACTATTAACTACAATATAGTCTAAAAAAACAGCTTCAGCTAACATTTTACCTATTCTGGTATTTGGTTTATACTTTGGGCGAATATTTGGTCTTAATAACCAGTAGCTTTTTACTCTGTTTGCTAAAACTTTTGCTTTGCCAACATATAGTAACTTTCCATCTTTATTAAAATATTGGTAAACTCCAGCCTCTTTAGGCAAATCTTTTATAATATCTTCTATTTTATTCAAGGTTGTTCTCTATATCTTTTTTAATTTTTTGAAAAATTTCTAAAATTTCGCTATCTTTTACATTTAACTCAAAATCTCCACTTGCTAACTCTTTGTATTTTGGAACACTATCACTAGCTACATAGGGTGCAGGCGTATGAAATTTTGATATAAAAAACTCTATTTTATTAACATCTGTAAATATCTTTGAGCACTCATTGTCACTTTTTATAATCTCTTTTAATAGAGCTTTTACTAAATCTTTATTATAATTAAGTTCCATTTTATATCCAGGATGAGACAAACCACCAAAAAGTGTATTGTTTCTGATATAAAAAAATGCTATTGCCTTTTGAAATCTTGGTGGCAAAAGGTGCATTAGCTTATTAAAACAGGAGTACTTATGAATAGACTTAAAATAGGGTTTGCTCTTAACAATATTAAGAATTTCGTTAGCTTTTTTCATATCGCTATTATATCATTATTTTTACTAAGTTTTACCTTTAGTGGATGTGGTTATAAAACACCGCCAGTTTGGGTAGAAAAAAGTGCAAAGGCAAAATAGTGTCTGCAAGCAAAAAATATGATACTATAATCATAGGGGCTGGAATTGCTGGTCTCTACTTAGCTAGCAAATTGCCAGATAAAATGAATACACTCGTCTTATGTAAAGATGTGCCGTGGGAGTGCAATACTTTTTATGCTCAAGGTGGTATGGTTGTAGCTTTAGACGAAAAAGATATACCATTTCATATAGAAGACACTTTAAGTGCAGGCTCTTACCATAATAAATTAGATGCCGTAGAAGTTTTATCTAGAGACTCGTTAGAGATTAGAGAAGATTTTGTTAAAAATGGGATGAATTTCGATTTAGATAGCAACGGAGATTTGCTATATACAAAAGAGGCTGCACACTCTACAAGTAGAATTTTGCACGCAGGTGGTGATGCAACAGGTAGATATATGCACAAATTCTTAATGGAACAAAACATGCATAAACTACAAAAGAACTCTTTAGTTTACGATTTACTTATAGAAGATGGTAGATGTTATGGTGTTAGATTAATGGTTAATTATAAACCATATACTCTTTATGCCGATAGTGTGGTGATAGCAAGTGGTGGTATTGGCTCTTTATATCAATTTAATACAAATTCAAGAACAGTTAGTGCCGATATTCACGGTATATGTGCAGAAAAAGGTATAGAGCTTAAAGATATGGAGTTTATGCAGTTTCATCCAACTGTATTTGTTAATACACCATTTGCAAGAAAGTTTTTATTAACAGAAGCTCTAAGAGGCGAGGGGGCTTGGATAGTAGATGATGATGGCAAAAGGTTTCTTTTTGATTATGACGAAAGAGGAGAGTTAGCAAGTAGAGATATAGTATCACGCTCAATTTTTCTTTATAAAAGAGAGAGTGGCAAAAAAGCATATTTAGATTTTAATATGTTCGAGCCTAAGTGGTTTAAAAATCGCTTTCCAAATATCTATAAAACTTTTGCTAATTTGGGTTATAACTTACCTAAAGATAGAGTCGAGATATCTCCTGCATTTCACTACGCAAATGGTGGTATAGATTGTGATATCGATGGCAGAGTTCCTGGTATTAAGGGGCTTTATGTTGTTGGTGAAGCTGCAAGAACTGGAGTGCATGGGGCAAATCGCTTGGCATCTAACTCTTTGCTAGAAGGTGCGGTATTTGCTGCTAGATGTGCTAAAGCAATAGTGAATGATGATAATCATATACCTAATGAGCCAAATTTTGAGAAAGATTACGATACACTTTTGCACCAAGAAAACGATAAAAAATATAAACACCAATTAAGAGAGATTATGTGGAAGGATGTCGGAATAGTTAGAACAAAAAAGGGTCTTTTAGAGGCTAAAAACTTTATTTTTGATACAAAAAGTAAAAATATAGGCAGACTTTTAGAGCTTAGGTTAAATACTGCAGCAGCAATTGT
>CAYMUV010000106.1:0-3587 GCA_964393855.1 uncultured Nitratifractor sp. | reverse complement strand
GGCTTGCCACCTTTACTTTTACTTGGGTTTTTAAGTAGAGCAAAAACTATAATTGCTACACCAAAGATATTTCTAAATAGTGTTATCTCTACCGATGGTAAGTGTGATATCATCTTAACCCCACCGCCCATAAAGGCAAAAGATAGCGAAGCTAAAAGCATATACAAAACGCCTTTATCAATTTTATGTAACATTTGCACCCTCTCTTTAAATTGTAATGGTATAATATCGTAATTAATTAAACACAGGTTAAAAGGTTTATAATGGATATAGCAAATATAGATAGCGAATATGTTTTACACTCTTATGGCAGAGTTCCTACTGCTTTTGTTAAGGGCGAGGGGGCTAAGCTTTTTGATGAGAGTGGCAAAGATTATATAGATTTTGGTAGTGGAATTGGTGTGTGTAGTGTTGGGCATGCAAATGCAAGAGTTACAAAAGCAATTTGCGAGCAAGCTGGTAAGCTTTTGCATACATCTAACCTTTGGCTTATAGAGCCACAAGCAAAGTTGGCAAAAAGAGTTGTAGAGCTAAGTGGTTATGATATGCGTCTTTTCTTTGCAAACTCTGGTGCAGAGGCGAACGAAGGGGCTGTTAAGATTGCAAGAAAGTATGGAAATGTAAATTTTGAAAATAAACGCCACAAAATTATTACGCTAGAGCATTCGTTTCATGGCAGAACCATCACAACAGTAAAGGCAACTGGGCAAGATGCAATGCATACGCCTAACTTTTCGCCATATCCAGATGGCTTTAAGCATGTTAGCACAATTGGTGATATTTATGGTGCAATAGATAGCCAAACAGTTGCAGTAATGTTAGAGCTAGTACAAGGCGAGGGTGGTGTAGAGCCATTTAGCAAGCAAGAGGTACAGACTTTGGCAAAAGAGTTAAAGGCGCAAGGTTTGCTTTTAATTATCGACGAAGTGCAAACAGGAGTTTATAGAAGTGGCGAGTTTTTGGCAAGTAACTATTACGAAATAGAGCCAGATATTATTACTTTAGCAAAAGGTCTTGGTGGTGGTGTGCCAATTGGTGCAGTTATGACAAACTTAAAAGATATTTTTGCACCAGGAGACCACGGCAGTACATTTGGAGGTAACTTTTTAAGCACAAGAGCAGCACTAGAGGTTGTAGATATTTTAGAAGATGAGTATAATAAAAATAGCATAGCTAAAAGGGTGGAAATATTTGATGACTACTTAAGCAAATTAGCTAACACTTTGCCAGAGTTTTTCGAAAAGAGTGTAGGGCTTGGGCTAATGCGAGGGCTAAGATGTAAGAGTGCAGATATTCAAGCTGCCATTATTAAAGAGGCTTTTAGCGAGGGTGTTATTGTATTAAAGGCTGGGCGTGGCACAGTAAGGTTTTTACCGCCACTTACAATTAGCGAAGCCGAGATAGAAGAGGGCTTTAAAAGGCTAGAGATTGCACTATCAAAAGTAGAGGCAAAATGAGAAAAATAGTTTTATCTTTTGCTTTTAGCTCGTTAATTTTTGCATCGGAACTTGGTAACTTTTTGTCGCCACTATATAACGATATTTTTGAGCTAGAGCAAAAAAAGAGTTTAACGCAAAAAAAGCTTAACTCGCTTAGTTGGATATCGCCTATAACTCTAAGTTTTGAGAGAAATTGGAATAACCAAATAGTAGATGGTTGGCACCCTAGAAATAGCTACTCTATTGGTATTGAGCAGCCAATTTTTAGAAGTGGTGGAATATTGTACGGAATAGAGTTTGCTAAAAGTAATTACAATTTGGCTAAGGCTACTACAATAGATAAGAGAGTAAAACTTAATACTCAAGCTGCTGAGTTATTGTTTAAAATAAAGCAGGTAAAGCTTTCGATTGCTAAGTTAAAGTTAGAGTTAAAAAATAGAGATATCGAAATAAAAAATGCTAAAGAGCTATTTAATGCAGGGCTTTTTGGTAGCGATGCTTTAGATAATGCACTTATTAAAAAAGATGCAACCGCAAGGGCAATATTAGATTTAGAGTCTAATTTGCAAGAGCTAAAATCTGCATTTAAAAAGATAAGCAATAAAGATTTAAATAGTGCGCAACTGCCACATTTAAGGCTACTTAGTAAAGATGAATATTTAGCAAATAATACGCAGTTAATGATAGCAAAAGCAAAGAGTATTAGCAGTAAAAATTATGCAAAAGTTGTAAGAAGTAAATATTTACCAAGTGTAAGTGTGGGTGCTAGATACACTAAAATTTCTAAGGCACAACCTGGAAGCAAAGATGCCTTTACAAACTATAGTTTAAGGGTATCTATGCCAATTTCGGTAAATACTTTTAACGATTTAGAGGTAGCAAAACTAGATAGTCTTATAGATGGTCTTAATGTAAAAAACTCTCTAAAAGCTGCAAGAATAGAGTACGATAGCGTAGTTAAAAATATTGCAATAATTAACAAAAGAGTAAAGTTAGCAAAAAAGGAGTTAGCATCGTATAAAAGGCTTTTAAGAAGTACGCAAAATCTCTATAAAGCTGGGCAAAAGAGTAGCTTAGATGTTAAGGTGCTTAAAAACTCTTTGCAAGAGAAGCGTTTAGATATTAAGATATTTGGTATTCAAAAGAGTTTAGAGATGTTAAAATTATATTCGAAAGTAGATATATGAGATTTAGTGAGTATATGCGAGAGTGGCTATACGGGGAAGATGGCTACTATAAAACATTTAAGGCAATAGGTAAGGGTGGCGACTTTTATACTGCTGTTAGTACAAGTGCATTTTTTGGTGCAAGTATTGCTAATTTTATATATAAACAGATGCAAGAAGGCAAAATTGCAAAAGATGTTTGCTTGGTTGAGATTGGGGCTCATCAAGGCTATTTAATGGGCGATATGATTAGGTGGTTATATACTCAAGATGAGTCGCTTTTAGATAGTATGCGTTTTATTATAGTAGAGCGACAAGATGCTGTTATAGAGGTTCAAAAAGAGTATTTTGCTAAAAATTTTGGCGATGCAGTAGAGATAGAGTACTACAAAAGTGTTAGCGACTTAGAGCTTGATAGAGCAGTATTTGTATCGAACGAAATTTTTGATGCCTTTGAGTGCGAACTATATAAAGATGGCAAAATTGCACTTGTAGAGAATAACGAAATTAAGTGGCAAGATGCTTCGCTAGTAGAGTTAGAGTTTGCTAAAAAACACAAACTAAGAACAGGCGAAATTGCAATAGGCTACGAAGAGTTTGCAAAAAATATAGCAAATGCAGCAAAAAGTTACGATTTTATTAGCTTTGATTATGGCGAAAAGTATGTTAGAAATGACTTTTCTATTAGAGTTTACAGCAAACATAAAACATTTCCACTCTTTGATAAAGAGCTAAATCTGCAAGAGCAGTATAAGAAAGCAGATATAACTTACGATGTAAATTTTGCCCATGTAATAGATGCTTTTGAGAGCGCAGGTGCAAACTTAGTAGATTACGAAACACAAGCTAGAGCCTTAGTTAGATTTGGCATAATAGATATATTAGAGCAGTACCATAAAATTGCAACAAAAGAGCAATATCTAGCCCAAGCCGATAAAGTAAAAACTCTACTTGCCCCAACAATTATGGGCGATAGATTTAA
>CAYMUV010000105.1:0-3655 GCA_964393855.1 uncultured Nitratifractor sp. | reverse complement strand
TAGGTTGTACAGAGATAGGCTTATTAATAAAACAAGAAGATACAGATATAAAACTCTATGATACTACATTAATACACGCTAACGCAGCAGTCGAAATAGCTACCTCTTAAAAACTTAGCTTATACTTTTATAAAAGCTTTATGTTTACTAAAAGAATTAATACTCTTAAAAGATAATTCTACCTTTAAAAGCTTTCTGCTTTTTGCCTTCAGCTTTAAGCAAAAATTGGGCTTTAGCCCAATACTAAAATAGCTTAGCTCTCTTGCGAAGCTGCATACTCTTCGTAATTTCCTTCGAAGATATCAATTGTGCCATCTTCTTTAACTTTTATAATTTTATTTGCAAAAGCATCAATTAATTCACGGTCATGAGATACACAAATAACCCCACCTTGGTACTGATGCAAGGCTTCGCCAAGAGCAATAATTGCCTCTAAGTCTAAGTGGTTGTTTGGCTCATCTAAAACTAAAAAGTTTGCACTATCCATCATCATTTTACTAAGCATAATTCTATGTTTTTCCCCACCAGAACAAGATACAACTTGCTTCTCTTGCTCTTCTCCATTAAATAGCATTCTTCCTAAACATTTTCTAATTTCATCTATATGCCAATCTTTGTCGAAGCCTTGTATCCATTCGTAAAGTTTTTCTGAACTATCTAAAATATCTGTTGTATTTTGAGGAAAGTATGTAGTATGTACAGTTTGCCCCCACTTAACACTACCACTAACAGGTTCTATATTTTGCATAATTGTCTCTAAAAGTGTAGTTTTACCAACACCATTACCACCAATTATAGCTATCTTATCACCTTTATTAACTTTAAATGTAACTCCATTTAATACTTTTAAATCACCATAAGCTGTGTGTATATCGTTTACTTCTAAAACTTCGTTACCAATCTCTCTATTTGGTTTAAACATTATAGAAGGGTCTCTACGAGAAGATATTTTTACCTCTTCGATATCTAATTTTTCTAACTGCTTTTGTCTAGAAGTTGCTTGCTTTGCTTTAGAGGCATTTGCGCTAAATCTTCGAATAAACTTCTCTAGCTCCTCTTTCTCTTTTAATTTTTTACTTCTTTCTAGTTCGCTCTGTTTTTTCATTAAATTGGCTGCTATGTACCAATCGTCATAGTTACCTGTAAATAGCCTAATTTGCTGAAAATCTAAATCTAAAATGTGCGTTACAGTAGCATTAATAAAGTGTCTATCGTGTGATATAATAACAACAACACCCTCGTATCTTTTTATCTGCTCTTCTAACCATGCAATTGTTTCCATATCAAGGTTGTTTGTCGGCTCATCTAATAGTAAAATATCTGGTTTTAAAAATAGAACTTGTGCTAATAATATTTTAATTTTATCGCCACCTGTTAGTGTACTCATTAAGTTATCGTGTGTTTCAATCGGAAAGCCCAAAGATGTTAAAAGTTTCTCTATTTTTACTTCGCTCTCGTATGTCGGGTCTTCGTCTGCACATATCATCTCTAGCTCTGCTAAGCGATTATTTACTGCATCATCATCAAAATCACCTTCCATATAGAGCTTCTCTTTCTCTTTTTGTGCTTCGTATAACTTTTTATTACCATAAAGAACAGCATCTTTTATAGTAAAATCTTCAAATGCATACTGGTTTTGGCTCAAAACTCCAAGTCTAGCACCAGGTTGAATTTGCACTTCGCCTTCGCTTGGTTCTATCTCGCCTGCTAAAATCTTCATAAAAGTAGATTTACCTGCACCATTTGCACCAATTAAACCATATCTTTTACCTTGGTCTAATGTAATATTTATATTTTCAAAAAGTACTCTTTTCCCATATCTTTGTGTTAAATTTACTGTGCTTAACATATTATCTCCTATATTTTCCTGCTTTATCTACAATTGCTTCGCTGCAATTAGAGCGAATAGATTTTGCATCTTTTATTAAACTCTCTAAGCTATCGCCTTTACCACTAAGTGAAATCCAAATCTCTTTTATAACTCTACCTTTACACTTTAGAGCTATTTTATTATCTATATCTTTTGCTAATTTTCTTTTTGCAATTCTTTTAATATTATAAAGGTTTATTTTTTTACCTAAATTATCTCTTAAATACTCTCCTATACTCTCGTCTAACTCTTTAGTAAAGCTTAAAGCTGTTTTAAAGTAGCTATCTGGATTGTTAGAATAACATGTTCCATGCTTATACCATTCGTGCCTTTGTAGATTACTTTCGTAACCTGGCATATATATTTGCATAAGCTCCTTTGTTTGTTTAGATAGCTCTAACTTTGGCAATGCACTCCAGCGTTTCATTCTATCTAATCTTTTAATTTTAGAGCTAACACCACAATACTCATTGCCTCTAGGTTGTGGCCAAAGACCATGTAAAACTAAATGGTTTTTAGCGTCACCACCATCTCTTTTACACTCTCTTTTATTGCTGTGGTTTTCACAAAATGTATTATGCCAACTAACTACCAATACGCTTTTTAAATTACTATCTCTTTGGGTAGGTTTATCTCTTTTAACTATTGGCGCTAACAGTTTACTAAATATACTGCTTTTGCTCTTTTTTGTACTACTATCAAAACAGTCAATATCTACCCACCTAGTTCTTGGTTTTGCATTATCTATTTTTACAAAGTAGTTTCCCTTTTGTTGGCGTAAAATTTGGTAAGTTTGCCCAGCTTTTATTAGAGCGTGCTGACTATTTTTTGTATGTTTTAGGTTATTATACGCTTCGCACTCTTTTGTTGCAGTTAATTCTCTAGCCAAAGCCAAAGAGCTAAAAAGAGATAAAATTACTAAAGTTTTTTTCATTATAAATCTTGCTCTATAATAGTTTTAAATGTATTAAAATAGTTATCTTTTAACTCATCTAAAGATAACTCTACGCTATCAATTTTAACACTATCTCCGCCTACTACACCAATCTCTTTTGCATTAATGCCAATCTCTTTTGCTAAATTTAAGAAGTTATCTAAATTATCTTTATTTAAAGTTACAAATGCACAACTTGGTGACTCTGCAAAAATATTTAACTCTTCTAAGCCACTCTCTACTTTAACTCCCATATTAGAGATAGCCGCAACCTTTGCAAGTGCAATTGCTAAACCGCCTAAGTTTATATCTTTTGCACTATTTAATAGTTTTTTCTCGTTAGCTTTTATAATTAAATCCCAAAGTTTTAGCTCTTGGTTATAATCTATTTTAGCAACTTCGCCCTTTATTTCGCCAGCTACCTCTTTAAGTGCCAAAGAGCCTCCAAAATCTGCATTAATATCGCCAACTAAAACTACAACATCGCCACTATTTTTAAACTTACTTGTTAAGATATTATCTTGCGACTCATTTAGACCAACCATAGCAATAGCAGGCGTTGGGAAGATGCTCTCTCCATTTGTTTCGTTATAAAGCGACACATTTCCACTAACAACAGGCGTATCTAACTCTTTACAAGCCTCTTTAATACCTTCGCAACACTGTGCAAATTGCCACATTACCTCTGGGTTTTCTGGGTTACCAAAGTTAAGACAATCTGTAATTGCTAAAGGTCTTGCACCACTCATTGCAACATTTCTACCACTCTCCATAACTGCCATTGCAGCACCTCTAAAAGGGTTAAGGTAGCAAAGTCTTGTATTACAATCGCTACTCATTGCCAAAGCTTT
>CAYMUV010000104.1:2173-3723 GCA_964393855.1 uncultured Nitratifractor sp. | reverse complement strand
CTTCCAAAAGAGGTTTTGGATATTGCTCCTTGTGTAAATCTACATGCATCTATTTTACCAAAATATAGAGGTGCATCTCCAATTCAGCAAGCACTTTTAAATGGAGATGAGTATAGTGGAGTTACTGCAATGTTAATGGATGTTGGCTTAGATACAGGAGATATTTTAGGCTTTAAATTTATTAAGAGCAAAAGTGCACCTACACTAGATTTAATGATGGATAAATTAAGTATATTAGCTGCCGATTTAACGGTAGATGTTGTAGAAAATTTTGATACACTTTTACCAATAAAGCAGTTAAATGCAGCCGCAAGTCATTGTAGAAAAATAACTAAACAAGATGGTTTAGTGCAACTAAAAAGTGCCGATGAAGTATATAGAAAATTTTGTGGCTATTTTGGGTGGCCAGGGGTCTTTTTAGAGTCGGGTTTAAAGTTAATAGATATTGAAATTTTCGATTTAAAAAGCAGTAATAGAGAGGGTGAAATTTTAGAAGTCTTAGAAGACTCTATTGTAGTTGCTTGTAAAAGTGGTTCTATTAAAATAAAAAAACTTCAAGCACCATCTAAACCAAAAACAGATGCTAAAGCATATATATTAGGTAAAAGGATAAGCGTTGGAGATACGCTACTTTGATAAATTAGACTCTACACAAACTTATCTTGTTTCTATTATAAAAGAGAATAAATTAAAGAGTAATTTAGCTATTGTAGCTAAAGAGCAAACTGCGGGTATAGGTAGCAGAGGCAATAGTTGGAACTCCAATAAAGGTGATTTAACTTTTTCGTTTGCTATAAAAGCAGATCAGTTGCCAAAAGATTTACCAATTAGCTCGGCTTCAATTTTTTTTGCATTTATTTTTAAAGAGCTTTTACACAAAAATGGTATAGATTGTTGGTTAAAATGGCCTAACGATATCTATTTAAAAAACAAAAAAGTTGGTGGTGTTATAACTCAACTACTTAGGGGATACTTTGTAGTGGGGATAGGTCTTAATTTTACTAAAAAATCTGTTGAATATGCGTATTTAGATTTAGAATTAAATGTCAATAAAATGTTAACTTCATATTTTATGCTATTAAAAAATTATAAAAATTGGCAGGAAATCTTTAGTAAATTTAGGGTAGAATTTGAAAAGCAAAAGAGTTTTTCTGTTCATATAAAAGGTGTAAAAACTACACTAAGTAATGCTACGCTTTGTAGTGATGGAGCTCTTTTAATTAATGGGGAAAGGATATATAGCTTAAGATGAGTGAAATTATAAGCATAGCCAACCAAAAAGGTGGCGTTGGAAAAACTACTACAGCTGTTAACCTTGCTGCTTCTTTAGCTGCAAAGGGTAAAAAAGTCCTTTTAATAGATTTAGATCCACAAGCAAATGCTACTACAAACTTGGGGTATCAAAGAACAGAGTTTGAATATAATATTTACCATGTCTTAGTTGGTAACAAAGAGATGTCTGATGTTATTGTAAGCACAGAGATTAAAAAGTTAGATTTAGCCCCTTCTAATATTGGTCTAGTTGGTATAGAAAAAGAGTTTTATGACAA
>CAYMUV010000104.1:0-2073 GCA_964393855.1 uncultured Nitratifractor sp. | reverse complement strand
ATGCACTCTACTCAAAACAACTTATCAAAGCAAGTTTTAGAGGATTTAGAGATACACTTTAAAGATAAACTTTTTAAAAATAAAAAGAGCTTTGTAGTTGTACCTAGAAATGTTAAAGTTGCAGAGAGCCCTAGTTTTGGAGAACCTGTTGTAACTTATGCTAAAAAATCAAAAGGTTCTATGGCTTATAATGCTTTAGCTAGTGCTATTTTAAAGAGTAGATAATGGCAAAAAAGAGAACTGGCTTAGGCAGAAACCTAGGCTCTATTTTAGATGAAATAGGCTCTAATTACGAATCTCAATTTAACGAAGCTGTTTCAGAAGATAAAACAGAGAGTTTAGTTACAAATATAGATATAGACGACATAGACCCAAACCCCTACCAACCTAGAAAACATTTTGATAAAGATAGACTTCAAGAGCTTAGCGAATCAATAGTAAAACATGGTCTTTTACAGCCAATTGTTGTTCTAGAACATGATAATCGATATATTTTAATTGCTGGAGAGAGACGACTTAGAGCAAGCAAAATAGCAAATTTAAGTACTATTAAGGCAATTGTTGCAGATATTGAGTTAGATGAGTTACGATTAAGAGAGCTAGCCTTAATAGAAAATATTCAAAGAGAAAACCTTAATGCAATTGAATTAGCTAATTCATATAAAGAGTTGATTGAGGTACATAGTATTACACACGAAGAGCTATCATCTATAGTGCATAAAAGTCGTTCTCAAATTACAAATACACTAAGACTTCTAAATTTAGAAGAGTATGCTCAAGAGGCAATTATAAAAAATCAGATATCACAAGGTCATGCTAAAATTTTAGTAACTATACCAAAAGAGAAACAAAAACTACTTGTAGATACAATTATTGGTCAAAAACTAAGCGTTAGAGATTTAGAAAATATCTCTAAAAAAATCAAGAATGGTGTAAGTATAAATAAAGCCAAAAAAAGCTCTACAAAATATACAATACCTAAAGATTTAGCCTCACAAATTGAAGCACTGTTACCTTTTGAAACTAAAGTAAAAAGGGGAAGTGTAGAGATTTTACTCGACTCCAAAGAACAATTAGATAAATTTATAACCTTTATTAAAGAAGCATCAAAAAATTAACCACCATTTAAAATCTAAAATGCTAAAATTGCGCATATTTTAATAGGAGGTCGAATGCTAGAACTGTCACCATCGTTAATGCTGATTGTTTTGCTACTATTTATTGGGCTAATAGTCTATTTAAATAAAGCACTATATCAGCCAATTATTAACTTTATGGATCAACGCGATAGAACTATCTCTGCAAGTGCAGAAGAGTCTCAAAATTTATCTAGTGATGTAGATGAACTCAAAAGCGAAACTGCTGCAATTTTAGATAGTGCCAAGCAAGAAGCAATTGCTTTAAAACAATCTGCTTTAGACGAAGCAAAATCAGAAGCAGAAAAACTTGTAAATAGTAAAGAGGCTGAGCTTAATAAAGCTTACGAAGAGTTTAGTAAAAAATTAGAGGATGAAAAAGAAGAGCTTAAAAATAAAATTCTTTCAGAAGTTCCTTTAATTAAAGAGGCTCTTAAAGCTAAATTTTCGCAAGCTTTGTAAGGATTGTATATGGGTAGATATTTAAAATTATTTATAGTGCTAGCAATTCCAGCACTACTATTAGCAAATGCAGATAATAAAATGGCTGAGCAATATCTTGAACTTACAGGTAGAGCAACAGATTTTGGACCAAGAGTTTTTAACTTTGTACTATTAGTTGCACTGCTATACTATCTATTAGCTAACCCTTTAAAAAAGTTTTTAAAGGATAGAACTGATTCTATTGCAAATGAATTAGCTGAGATAGAGAAAAAAAGAGAAGATGCTAAAGATGCTAAAGCTAAAGCAGAAGATGAGCTTGCTAATGCAAAAGTAAAAGCAACTCAAATCGTAGAAGATGCAAAAGCTGAAATAGCATTAATAAAAGAGAAAATTGCAAAACAGACAGAGCAAGAGTTAGCTATTATGGAAAAAGTAGCAAATGAAAAAATGGATATAGAAAGAAGAAAAGCATTGAGAGAAACTACTTCTAGTG
>CAYMUV010000103.1:0-3756 GCA_964393855.1 uncultured Nitratifractor sp. | reverse complement strand
GGTAAATGCTCGCTTGTAAGTGCTGTACCAAGAGTTGCTACTGCATTTGTAAAACCAGCTTGATGAAGCATAATAACATCTAAATAGCCCTCTGTTACAATAAGCTCTTTTTTGTCATAAATGACACTTTTAGCAATATAGTAACCATACAAAAGGCGCGATTTATTAAAAAGTTTAGTTTGTGGCGAATTTATATATTTAGCCGGATGATTACTAAGCGTACGCCCACCAAATCCAACAATTGCACCTGCTGCATTATAGATTGGAAAAGTAATTCTATCTACCAATCTTGCATAAAAATCGCCTCTTTCGCCTTTAGCTATAACACCAGCATCTAAGGCTTTTGGTAGTGGTATTTGATTTGCTTTTAAGTAATCAAAAACCTCTTTAGAGCTCCCTACATAACCAATTCCAAAGTGCTCTATTGTTTTTGGGCTAATACCTCTGTTTTTTAGATACTCTAAAGCGTGTGGCGTTTTATGCAACTGCTCTTTATATCTATTTTGCAGTATCTCCAAAACGCGTCTCTCATCGCTACTGCCACCTCCTTTACCTTTTGTATAAGTTAAAGGAATATTGTAGTTGCTAGCAAGCTTTTCAATCGCTTCTGGATAGCTAAGTTTTTCGTAATCCATTACAAACTTTATAGCATCTCCACCAACACCACAGCCAAAACAGTGAAATATCTGCTTTTGAGGGCTAACTACAAAACTTGGAGTCTTTTCACCATGAAATGGACAATTTGCCTTAAAATTTGCACCACTCTTTTTAAGCTCTATATAGCTACCTACTACATCAACAATATCAATGGATGTTTTTAATCTCTCAATTGAGCTATCTTCTATCATAAAAAGTATTATATCGTAAATTTTATGATATAATTATCTCATAAATTAATAAGGAGAAAATAATGGATTTAACAGATCTTTTAAAAATGGGTGCAAGTATGATTCAAAACAGTAGTAACGAGAGTACTTCTGGAATTGATAGCAGTCTAATTACAAACGCTTTAGGCTCAATTTTAGGTGGTAATAGCGAAGAGGGTTCAGGATTAGATTTGAGTTCTATCATCTCTAATGTAACAAATGGTGACCTAGGCGAAACTGTTAGCTCTTGGATTGGAAATGGAGAAAATATGCCAATCGATACAGATAAAGTAGCAGATTTAATCGGCGAAGATAAATTAGAACAATTTGCTAGCCACTTAAATATAGACTTAGATACTGCAAAAAGCGAACTTGCAAATGTATTGCCAAACCTAGTTGACCAAGCTACAAACGAAGATGAATCTTTAGCTGGTTCTCTATTAGAAAAAGTTGGTGGCATTAGCGGTGCTATGGAGATGGCAGGTAAACTATTTAATAGATAATCTATTTAATTACCCCCTCTTGGGGTCTATTGTAATAAATTCTAATCTACACTTTATTAAACTTTTTATATACTTAATTTAAATATTATAACGGAGCCAAAATGGGTGCATTTTTACCAAGCCACAACGACCCTATTTTAAGTATTTTATTACTACTTGGTATTATTTTTGTTGTATCCTTGCTATCTTATGGCTTTACAATTTGGCGACACGAAAAGAAGCAAAAAGAGCTTTTAAGCTTTTTAAAGAGTTTCGATTCAAAAGAGTGCGAACTAGACACTCAAAATATGAAATTTGACGAAAGTATGAAAAAACCGCTATTTTTACTAGCATATGCTTACGAAAGAAGTGGCGATTACTCTAAGGCAATAAACCTATATTTATATTTAACTAAACATACACAAGATAGCTCTTTATTAACTCATTTAGCATCTAGCTACCATAGAGCTGGTTTTTTACAAAGAGCTATAGATATCTATCTAGAGATACTCTCAGTAACACCACGAGATAAAGCATCGCTATATAGATTAGAGCTAATATATGAATCACTTAGAGAGTTTAAAAGAGCAAATGAAGTTTTAGAGGTTTTAGATGCACAAGAGGAAGATATAAGTAAATTAAAATCTCATTTAGATTTGCAAAAAATTTCGAAAGCTCATATAAATAAAGAGGAAAAAATAGAACAACTTATTAAACTATTAGAGCAAACTCCATATAAATGGGCAGTTTTAAGAGAACTTTTTAAGATAGATGCCAAAATAGCTTGGGAGTTTTATGAGCATAAAGAGTATAAAAAATTGGTAGATATACTCTGGAAATTAGAGAGTTGGCAGATTAACTTAGATATAATACAAAAAGATAATGCCCTGCAAAAATTATACTATGCAAAGGGTTTTTTGCAAAATTCACCAAAACAAAGCAGTGAATTCTTTGCAATAGACCTTATAGCAGATGCACGAAAAGCTGGTAATTTAGATGCAGATGCAAGCTTTAAATATAGTTGTACAAAATGCAAAAGCAGTTCGCCATTACCATTTTTAAGATGCAACAACTGCCACAGGGCATACAGTTTTAATATAGAGGTTTCAGTTGAAAAAAAACGAGAAAAAAGCAGTTACTCTTTACAGTGATGGCTCTAGCCTTGGTAATCCAGGCTTTGGTGGCTGGGGTACAATTTTAGAATACAAAGGCAAAGAGTTAGAGCTAAGTGGGAGTGAACCAAACACAACAAATAACCGCATGGAGCTAACTGCTGTAATAAAAGGGCTACAAAAGCTAAAAGAGCCTTGCAGTGTAAAAGTTGTAACTGATAGCTCTTATGTAGCAAATGCAATAAATAGTTGGCTAAAAAATTGGATAGCAAAAGATTTTAAGAAAGTTAAAAATGTTGATCTATGGAAAGAGTATTTAGAAGCTGCAAAAATTCACGACATAGAAGCAACTTGGGTTAGAGGGCACAACGGTCACCCACAAAATGAACGCTGCGATAAATTAGCAACCGATGCAGCAAAAAATTTACAAGCGAGGAATTGATGGAAGATTTTTCTAATTTAGAGAATACTATAAACTATAAATTTAAAGATAAGCAATTGATTATTGAGGCTTTAACACACAAAAGTTCTAAAAAGCCTTACAATAATGAGCGGCTAGAGTTCTTAGGCGATGCAGTACTAGACTTGATTGTTGGAGAGTACCTATTTAAGAACTTTCCTACAAAAGATGAAGGAACTCTATCTAAAATAAGAGCAGCCCTTGTTAGCGAAGATGGCTTTACAAAATTAGCAAAAGCTATAGATTTAGGCAAATATCTATATCTTTCAAATGCCGAAGAGAACAACCGAGGAAGAAGTAAAAAATCGCTACTCTCTAACGCATTCGAAGCACTATTTGGTGCTATATATCTAGAAGCTGGGTTAGAAAAAAGCCAAGAGATAATTATAGATTTACTAGCTAAAAACTATCCAAAAATAGATTTAGAAACGCTTTGTAAAGATTATAAAACATCTTTACAAGAGCTAACACAAGCAACACATGGTGTAACACCAACATATACACTACTTGGCTCATCTGGGCCAGACCACGATAAAGTATTTGAGATTGGAATTATTTTAGATGGCAAAACAATCGCAAAAGCAAAAGGCAAAAGCAAAAAAGAGGCTCAGCAAATTGCAGCAAAAATTGCCCTAGATAAATTAAGGAGCAAAAGTGAATAGTTTTGGCGTAAAATTAAAAGTAACAACTTTTGGCGAATCTCACGGCAAAGCAATAGGCTGTATTGTAGATGGCATTCCAGCAGGTTTAAAAATAGACGAAAGCTACATTCAAAGTGAACTAGACCGTAGAAAACCAGGGCAAAGCAACTTAACAACAGCTAGAAAAGAGAGCGA
>CAYMUV010000102.1:0-3767 GCA_964393855.1 uncultured Nitratifractor sp. | reverse complement strand
TAGAGCCAAAATTTGGAGAGGTAGAGGTAAACTTAGATGTTATGCCAAGAGAGATAACACTAGATATTAATGAAGAGCAAATTCCAGAGCTTAGAGAGGCATTAAAATCTTTAGGTTACCCAATGAGCGATGAAAACTTAGGTTTTGTAGAAGATACAACAGCAAAAGCAAAAAGTTTTGTTAGTTGTGCCATAGGTAAAATGGCAGATAGTTAAAAAACTTACAAAGTTTAGAGTACAAAATATTGTGCTTTTAAACTTTAAATTCTTAGCTCTACTAAAATCAACAAGCTTTTTAAATTTTTTTGTTAAAATATTTTAAAAAGTAGAATAATGAAGATAGTACACTTCTCCGATACTCACTTGGGTTTTAGCGATTTAGATGTTGTAAATAAAGATGGCATAAATCAGCGTGAAGCCGACTTTTATAAGGCTTTTAGCGATGTTATAGATGCTATTATAGAGCTTAAGCCAGATTTTGTAATACATAGTGGCGATCTGTTTCATAGGGCTTCGCCATCTAACAGGGCGATTACCTTTGCACTTAAAGAGCTTAAGAGGCTAGAGGCTAAAGATATTGCACTAATTTTAATAGCAGGTAACCACTCTACTCCAAGAACTAGCACATCTTCGCCTATTTTAGATGCCCTTACCACACTTAAAAATGTATATGCTAGCTTTTTGCAGCGCTATGAAAAGTTTGAATTTAAAGATGTTGTTTTTCACGCACTTCCACATATAAACGATGAGCGAGCAATTGAAGAGGAGCTAGATAAAATAGAAGCTAATATTAGTAGCAGTAAAAAAAATATTTTAATAATGCACTGCAGCGTTGGTGCACACTACCTTATGCACGAGTTTGGCGAGTGGGTTTACCCAAAAGAGAAAGAGTATATATTTGAAAAGATGGATTATGTAGCACTTGGGCATTGGCACGGGTTTGGTGCAGTTGGCAAACATAAAAATCTCTTTTATGCAGGCTCTACAGAGCGAACAAGCTCTAGTGATAGACGCGACAATAAAGGCTATGTTGTAGTTGAGTTTGAGCCAAATTTAAAAGTAAGCCACAAAGCGATAACTCTGCGAAAAAGCCTAAGTTTTAAAATAGATGCCCTGCACTACGAAGAGGAGCTTAAAAAGTTAGAGCTTAATGGTATAAAAGATGCCCTAGTAGAGCTAACACTATATAATTTAACGCCTTCAACTTCGATAGATATTACAAATTTAGAGTTAAAAGAGCTATTTAAAGATGCAATGTATTTAAAGATAAAACGCGAATTTAAATCTGTAGATGGCGAATTAATCGAAACAAATGTAGAGTCTGTTTCGCTAGAGAACCACTTTTTAATGCACCTAAAAGAGAGCCTAAGTGATGAAAAAGAGCAAGAGAGGTTAGCAAAAAAAGCTAAAGAGCTATTTGCAAACTACGAGGAGAGTTTAGATGAGACTAACTAGCCTTAAGCTTTTAAATTACAAACGCTACAAAGAGTTCAGACTAGATTTTAGAGATGGCTTAACAGGTTTAATTGGGCGAAATGGTGCTGGTAAATCTACAATATTTGATGCTATTAGTTTTGCACTGTATGGAGATATCCGTGGCGAAAAGCTAACAATTCGTAATGCAAAAGCGTCGCAAAAAGATGCAGTTGTTGTAGAGCTAAGTTTTGAGGTAGAGTCTAAAAGCTATAAAGTTGTGCGAGAACTTAGAGGAAAAGGCTTAATTGCAAAGGCACATCTGTATGACGATAAAGATAGTTTACTCTCAGAGAGTGTCAAGAGTGTCAATAGCGAAATTGTCAAGCTACTTGGTATGAGTAAAGATGCTTTTGAACATACTGTATTTGCCTCACAAAAGGAGCTTACGGCACTTAGTGGCTTAAAAAACGAAGATAGAAAAAGAATAATTCGTAAACTGCTAGGCTTAGAGAAGATTGACAAAATAGAGATTGACATAAAGTTAAAATTAAGAGCCCTAAAGAGCGAAATTGGTGCAGTAGAAAGCTTGCTTCTTAGTAAAGAAGATTTAGAAAATTATGCAAAAAACTTAGAGCTAAAAGCCAAAAACAAAGAGCAACTACAAAAAGAGATAAAGCAAGAAGAGCTTAAATTGGCAAAGAGCACAGAAGATATAAAGAGTTGTGAGCTAAAATTAAAAGAGTTTGTAGAGTTAAAAGATAGCTATTTAAAATTAAAGAGCTCTTTAGAGCTTGCTAAAAATAGCCTTGAGAATAGTAAAAAATCTTATAAGCTAAGCGTAGATAATTTAAATAAATTACAGCAGAAACAAAAGCAGTATAACGAGGGTAAAGTAGTTATTCAAGAGTATAATAGCCTGCTAAAAAAGCTAGAGTTTATTCAAAAACAAAAAGAGTTGCATATAAAAAAAGAGGCTCTTGAAAAAGAGCAAAAAGAGCTACGCCAAAGATATAAAGATTTAGAGAGAGAAAAGAGCCTTTTAAGTAAAAAGATAGAGCAAAAAGATAAGCTCTTGCAGAAGCAAAAGTCTATAAATTTGCAAATTAAACAAAATCAAGACGCCTTAAATGCAATAGACAAAGCAGAAAAAGATTTATACCAAGCAATCAATCAAGCCAAAGGATTAATAGAAGATACAAATAAAAAGGTAGCTAACATAGAGAGCATCGGAAAAGGCTCTAACTGCCCAACTTGCACAAGACCCCTGCTAGAAGAGTACGATAAAGTTATAGACTCTTTAAAGGCAACAATAAATAGGCTGCAAAAAGAGGAGGTAGCAAAAAGAGAGCAAGAGCTAAAGCCCATTAAAGAGCAAAAAGAGAAGATACAAACTTTGCAAAAAGAGTTAGAGCAGAGTTTGCAAAATGTTATTTCTGACTTAAGAGTTATTTTAGAAAACGAAAAGAGCTTAAAAGTAAAAGAGGCAGAGTTTAATAGAGTTAAAGAAAAGGGCTTAAAAAACAAGAGTGAGCTAGAGAGTTTAAAAGATGTAAAATATAGTGCAAAAGAGCATAAAGAGTTGCTTGAAAAAAAGGCTAGTATAGAGCCAAAATATAAAGAGTTAATAAGCTCAGAGCAGCTAATTGCACAAATACCATCTGTTGAAAAAGATATTAAAGAAGAAAAGAAAGCTATAGCAAATTACGAAGAGATTTTAAAAGATTTAGAGCGACAATTAAAGAGCCATAAATATAGTAAAGATGCTCATAAAGCCCAAGAAGATAAACATACTCTCTTGCAAAAGGCAAAAGATGATATAACTAGCATTTTAAATAGTAAAAAGTTAGAAGAGGCAAAAATTACAAGCGAGATAACAAACATAAAAAATATTTTAAAAAGAGATAAAGAGCAAAGAGATGAGCTAGAGAGCAAGATTCAAGATAGAGACGATTACGAAAAATTAAAGGGGTATATGGCAGAGTTTAAAACCAGAATAAATGCCCAAATTGCACCTAGAATTAGCCAATTAGCTAGCACAATGTATGCCGAAATTACACGAGGAAAGTACCAACATATAGAGGTAAGTAGCGATTTTGACTTTTTTATCTACGACGAAGGTATTAAATACCCAATAGAGCGTTTTAGTGGAGGGGAGATAGATTTAGCAAATTTAGTGCTAAGAATTGCAATATCTAAAACATTAGCAGAGCTAAATGGCAGCACAAACATAGGCTTTTTAGCATTCGATGAGGTTTTCGGAAGCCAAGACCAAGAGCGCCGCTTCGAAATTATGGACGCATTCCACACAATAAAAGAGCACTACCGACAAATATTCTTAATATCACACGAGAG
>CAYMUV010000101.1:0-3769 GCA_964393855.1 uncultured Nitratifractor sp. | reverse complement strand
TTTTGTTCATATGCTTTTCCATTGCTAAAGTAATACCACCATTTACAGGTAAAGCTCCACCTGTAAAGCCACTTCCTGCACCTCTTGGTACAATAATAATGCCTCTCTCATTGCAATATTTTAAAATTTTACTAATATCCTCTTCGTCTCTAGGGAAAATTACGGCATCTGGCTCGTAATATGTTCTTGTTGCATCGTAGCTATATGCTCTTTTATGAGCTTTGTCGGTATATATATTATCTTCGCCTACTAAATTTTTAAAAAACTCTATATCTTTATTATCTATTTTCATTTTATAACCCCTTTTAAGAAAAAAGTATATATGTTACTTTTTGTTACTAAATAGACTATATGTTTTTTTTGTAATTTTTACAGAGTATTATAAATAGCCTATTTGCTTAGTATCTATATTTTAAAATTATCTATATATGCCAATAAATTGACCCTATAGTCTATAATTTTAATCTTTCTTAAAATACTATATTATTTTTATTATTATAGTTAAATTAACTTTTATTAGTATAGTATTAAAAACTTTATTTAGGGCAAATAGTAGTTTTTGTAATTTTATCTTTTATACAACTTTTTTCGAATTAAAAGAGAAAATAGTAGTTTATTTTCTTGTTAGCTTATACTTTATCTATATGTCAAAATTACAAATAAAAAGATATTATGGTAAAAATTTGATATAATATATATCGTATTTAATAAAAAGGTTCATTTTATGCGTATTTTATTTATAATAATTACACTATTTGTTTGGTTAAATGCTGGTAGTTATAAGTTAAATTATTGGCAAGCAGACGAAACATTTGGTGGCTACTTAACAAGACATGGTATAGATGCTACAAAATTTTATGCACAAATAGACCCAGATGATGTTAAATATCTATCAGAAGTGCAATCTAATACTCCATTTTTCGAAAATATTCAAAATGGCACTTTAAAAGAGGCACTTATTCCACTTAGCGATGAGATGCAAATATATATTGCTAAAAAGGGTAGTGATTACACTTTTGATATAGTGCCAATAGAGTATAAAACAGTAAAAGATAGTGCAATAATTACAATAGAGAGCAACTGTTTTGCAGATATTAAAAAGGCAACAAATAACGCACACTTAGCTACATATATTAAGCGTGTATTTAAAGATAAAGTAGATTTTACAAAGTTAAAAAAGGGCGATAAAGTTGCTGTAAAATATACACAAAAAAGCATAAAAGGCTTACCTTGGGGTAAACCTACAATTAATGCAGCTTATGTACATAGTGGTAAAAATGAGTATTTTGCTCTAAAAAGTGGCGACGATTATAGAGTTTGGACAAACTTTAAAAGTAGAGGCAGAGTTGTTAAAAAAGTTACAGTTGTAACTAGAAGTAAGGCTAAGTATATTTCGTTTACTAAGCCACTTAAAAAAATAAGAGTAACATCTACTTTCTCTTATCGAAGATGGCATCCTATTTTACATAGATATCGTCCACATCATGGTACTGATTTTGGAGCAAAATTGGGTACACCAATACATGCTTTAGCTTCTGGAAAAGTAATTTTTGCTGGTTGGATGCGTGGATATGGTAGAGTTACTAAGATAGACCATGGTAGTGGTTATGTAACTTTGTATGCACATCAAAGTAAGCAACTTGTTAGGGTTGGGCAATATGTAAAGGCTTGGCAGGTGATTGGTAAAATAGGAAGTACAGGTAGAAGTACGGGGCCGCACTTACATTTAGGATTATATAAAAATGGAAAGCCTGTTGATCCTCAAAAGTATATAAATAGAATTGTTAGGGTAAAAGGTGGCATAAAATCTACAAAAGTTGTAAAAGTTGTAACAAATATGCAAAAAGGTTTACCAAATAGAGTAAAAAGAGTATATAATTCTTTATTAAAAATACATGGACACAATTTTATCTGGAAAAGTATAGATAAAAAAGTTAATATTGTAATAAAAAAGAGAAAAGTAGATAAACATGCAGCAAGAGTTCAACTATCAGATAGAAAAGGAGATGCTTGATTCTTTAATAAAAAATCCAAAAGAGTTTGAGCATAAGCACCATAGCGATGTAGCTAAAATATTAAAAGAGATCTACCATAATGAAGGTAAAGATGTATATATTAGCTATCTTCGCAAAATCCCCGAAGAGTATTTAGGAGAGGTTCTTTTAGAGCTTCCAGAGTATATTAAAGATGAAGCACTAGAAGAGCTCTCTGTAGAAAAATTAGCAGATGTTGTAGATGAGCTAGATAGTGATGATGCAGCCGATTTAGTACAAGATATTGCGGAACTAGATAGCCAAAAAGAGCAAGAGATTTTATCTAGCTTAGATGAAGAGGATGCAAAAGATATTAAACATCTTCAAGGCTATAGCGAAGATGAAGCCGGCTCTATTATGCAAACAGAGCTATTTAGTGCAAAGTTAGATGAGAAAATAGGCGAATCCATAGAGAGGTTAAAAGAGTTAAAAGAGGATGGTTTAGATAACCTTAACTCGGTTTTTTTAACAGATGAGTTTGGGCTATTAATTGGGTATATGCCTTTAGAAGATGTTATAACCTTTGATTTTAATAAAACATATAGAGAACATTTAAAAAAGCAGTATAAACAAGTTAGGTTTTTAAGCTCTACAAGTAGTTTAGACGAAGTTGTAAACTATTTTGAAGATTATGATTTGATGGTTTTGCCAATAGTAGATAGCCAAGGGCATTTAATTGGTAGAATTACATCTGATGATATTTACGATATTATCGAAGAGAGAGCAACAGAGCAAATCTATAAGATGGCAGGGGTTCACGAAGAGAGTGAAGAGGAGCGAGATGTAAAGCTTATTACAAAAAATAGGGCAATTTGGCTTTTAATTAACCTTTTTACTGCAATTGCAGCATCTTTGGTTATAGGCTTATTTGACCAAACAATACAAGCTTATGTAGCTCTTGCCGTGTTGATGCCAATAGTTGCATCGATGGGTGGTAATGCTGGTACTCAAACTCTTACAGTTATGGTAAGGCAACTTGCTCTAGAAGAGATTAACTGGAGCGAAGCAAAACAGGCAATTGGTAGAGAGGTTTTAGTCTCTTTGCTTAATGGTTTAATTTTTGCAGTAGTAATGGGATTAGTGGCATTAGTTTGGTTTGGTAACTATAAACTTGGTATTGTAATTGGTTTAGCAATGGTTATTAATTTACTATTTGCAGGTTTTTTTGGTGCAATGATACCTTTGGCACTTAAAAAAATAGGTATTGACCCAGCAGTTGCAAGTAGTGTACTATTAACAACAGTAACAGATATAGTAGGCTTTTTTGCCTTTTTAGGGCTTGCAAAAGTAATACTTATTGGTAATTAAGGAAAATTATGGATTTTAATATAGAGAACTTTCAAACCCAAGATTTAAAAGATGGTAAGTATATTAGCCCAAAACTTGCTAAGTATAAAATAAATGGCGAAAGCAGAGATTGGGAACTTTTAAAAATAAATAATAGTGTTGCCATATTAATTTATAATAGAGATAACGATAGCTTTGTATGTGTAAAGCAGTTTAGACCAGCTGTATATTTTAATCATGGTAAAAATTACACAATAGAGCTTTGTGCAGGACTTTTAGATAAAGATTGTTCAATTGAGCAGACTGCAAAAGAGGAGATTTTAGAAGAGTGTGGATATGATGTACCTTTAGATAGTTTAAAAAAAATAGCATCATTTTATACCTGTGTTGGACATGCTGGCTCTAAGCAACACCTATTTTTTTGCGAAGTAAACAATGCTCAAAAAGTA
>CAYMUV010000100.1:0-3774 GCA_964393855.1 uncultured Nitratifractor sp. | reverse complement strand
TAAAGATTATGCAAGAATGATATCATCACATTTATTTAAAGCTGGATAGATAGCCAAAAGTTATTAAAATTATAATTGTTTTGTGTATTTTAGAAACATAATATTAGTTGCACTTTTTAATTCCGTAGTATCTAATTAGATTTTTTTCTTTGTTAGATATCGCTTTGTAACACCTATTTTTGCTACTATTGGCATCTTTTGCTATTTTATAGATAGTTCTATCAAACAACCATTTACTATCTGGCGATAACAGATACAAAGGATAGTGAAATACAATAGTAAGTGTCTCTAAAAGTAGCACTATTATAACAATTTTGCATATTTTATAGTATATTCCTCTAAACTCATATAAGCGTATTTGGGCACTCTTTTTAAATATATATATAACTAACGGAATCGCAATCGTTAGGTATGGAGAGAAATCAGTAACTTTTATTTTTTGCCTAATTGCTAAAACTAATGATACTAAAAATGAGACTCCAGATATATACCATACAATATCTTGTTTACCATCTGCAGCTATTTTATATAATGCAAATACAATAGCCAAAAAAAGCAATGGAGAAAATATAGCTGCATATATACCAATTAACTGCAGTAAATGCCCTTTGGGTATGCCTTCTACTCCATAACTTTCATTCAGTGTAGCAAAAACTATTAATATAAAAGAAAATGCTGTTAGCCAATATTTTTTTTCTAAAAATGAGTAAATTGCTATTGCATAAAATACTACAATATAGGCTGTATGTGTAGATAAAAGTAACACTAATGATATAAATTCTAAAATTAAAGACTCTTTTTTATATCCATAAATAAATAATAGAGTCAAAAAAATCGCTATAGTTGCATGATTAACTAAAATAAAAGATAAAAAAATACCTGGCGTAATGATAAATACTAAAACAGATAAATTGTAATAGTACTCATCTTTTTTAAAATAGTCCGTTAAAATCTGCTTATAAAGATATAAAGCAAACAAAGCAATTATAAAAAATGGCAATCTTAATGCCCAAGCACTATCTGTAAATTTATAAATATTTTGTACTAAAAATGAGTCAATATCTAAACGATTAGAAAAAAGAATATCGGCTTCAGAGTAGCTAAATGGTGTAGTATAAAGAAGCAATATAACAATAGCAAAATAGATAAGTAAAAAAATATTTATACTTTTTTTTGTTAAATTGCACTCTCTCATATTTAAAGTGATAAAAAATTATCTAATATCTTGTGTCCAAATTGGCTTTTTATAGATTCTGGATGAAATTGTACGCCATATATTGGTTTATCTTTTATTTGAAGTGCCATTATCTCTGCATCATCTTTACTTAGCGCAGTTACCTCTATATTTTCTGGTACACTACCTTTATCTACAACTAAAGAGTGATATCTTGTTGCTATAAAATCTTTACTTACATCTTTAAAAATTGGTGTGTCTTTACTTTGTGTAACTTCTGATGTTTTACCATGCATCATATTTTTAGCTCTAACTACTTTTGCTCCAAAAGCTTGTGCAATACTTTGATGCCCCAAACATACACCAAATATAGGTGTTGTATCTTTAAATTCATCAATTACTTGCAAAGTAACACCAGCATCATCTGGCGTAGCTGGTCCAGGAGATAATATAATCTTTTCTGGATTAAGCTCTTTTATCTCATCTATAGTTAGCTCATCGTTTCTTATTACCTTTAAATCTGCACCTAGCTCTTTACAATACTGGACAATATTGTAGGTAAAACTATCATAATTATCTATCATTAATATCATCTATTATCCTAATTTTATTTTTAATATTATAGCATTTTTAGCGTTTATTCTCTAAAATATTGCCTTTGCCTCTCTCTAAAAGTTTACTTATGGCTTTTTTAACATCTTTGTCGCTATCTTTAGAGCTAATTATATCTAACATTTTAGCAATATTCTCCTGCTTAAGTCTAACATCTTCTAAATATGCTTGGTGTTCTAACTCTTTTAATTTTAGCTCTTTTTCTAATTTTTGCTTAGATAAGTTGCTTAAATATCTTAAAATCAACCAAATTAGAAGCACTAAAACCAAAAGTATAACTACGACTTTATAAAAATTATTATGCTTATTCGCAAGTTCCAATTTTGTATTACTCTCTATGTTAGCAATAGTAATGGTTTTATTGCTATCTACTTGGCTCTTTTTAAGCTCTATATTAGCAAGCTCTTTTTTAGAGTCAAACTCTAATTTTTTAAGTGTTTCTGCCTTTTTAGACTCTATTATTGCTAAATCTTTCTCTTTTTTATCATTTATTTGAATTAGCTCTTTTTCGTGTTGGTTGTCTATCTTTTTTATTATCTCTTTGTGCTCAATTTTCTCTTTTTTAGGTAAAAATTTAACACTTATATTTTTATTTTTAGCATTTAACTCTCTTGTTTTTTCTATACTATCTTGATTACATCCAATTAAAAAAATTATAGATATAGCTAATATTATATTTCTCATTTTTTTTCCTAATTTATCTTTACAAAACATATTATACTATTAAAACATAATTTTTTTTTGATATAATCGCTCTTAAATCTATATATGGAGCTTTTTAATGAAAATAAGCGGAGCGCAAATGGTTTGCGAAGCTATAAATGCCGAGGGAGTTGACTTTGTTTTTGGCTATCCAGGTGGCGCAATCATGAATGTTTACGACGAAATATATAAACAAAATGGTTTTAAACATATACTAACAAGACATGAACAAGCAGCTGTTCATGCAGCAGATGCTTATGCTAGAGTTAGTGGTAAAGTTGGGGTTGCAATGGTTACAAGTGGACCTGGGTTTACAAATGCAGTAACTGGTCTTGCAACTGCATATACAGACTCTACACCACTTGTTGTAATTAGTGGGCAAGTGCCACTAAGCCTTATTGGTACAGATGGTTTTCAAGAGGTAGATGCAGTAGGAATTAGTCGCTCTTGTACAAAACATAACTATTTAGTTAGCGATATAAAAGAGTTACCTCGTATCTTAAAAGAGGCATTCTATATTGCTAGAAGTGGTCGCCCAGGACCAGTGCTTGTAGATATTCCTAAAGATATAACAAGTGAGATTGCAGAGTTTAACTACCCAAGTAGTGTAGATATACCAACTTATAAACCAAGCTACAAAGGTAATAATAGACAAATTAAAAAAGCTGTAAATGCTATTTTAGAAGCTAAAAAACCAATTCTATATATTGGAGGTGGTGCAGTTTTAAGTGGAGCATATAAAGAGATTAGAGATTTTGCAGCACTTTGCGGTATACCTGCAACTGAGACTCTAATGGCAAGAGGAGTAATGGGAGATAATAACCCTCTATTAACTGGTATGCTTGGTATGCATGGAAATTATGCATCTAATATGGCAATGAGCGAAGCTGATTTAATTATATCTTTAGGTGCAAGATTTGACGATAGGGTAACTGGTAAACTTAGCGAATTTGCTAAATATGCAGACATCATACACATAGATATTGACCCTGCAAATATTGGTAAAATTGTAGATGTAGATTATCCAATTGTTGGGGATGTAAAAATTGTTATCGAAAAGATAAAAGAGGCAATTAAAGATGATATTAAGCCGGAAAGATATGAAGTATGGCGCTCTTTATTAAAAAGATATAACGAAGTTCATCCTTTAACTTTTGAAGACTCTAACGAAGTTATTAAACCACAATGGGTTATTAAAAGAGTTGGTGAACTTATAGGCGAAAATGCAACAATTACATCAGATGTTGGGCAACATCAAATGTGGGCAGCTCAATTTTATCCATTTG
>CAYMUV010000099.1:0-3786 GCA_964393855.1 uncultured Nitratifractor sp. | reverse complement strand
CTTTGTTAAATAGAACTTTATAGCTTTTTAATCGCTTTAAAGAGCCAGCTTTAAGTAGTAAAACATCGCCGCTACTTGGCTCTTTTTTAAGAGATTTTGACTCTAGGTAAACTAAAAAGCTAGGTTTTGTTATGTGAAATCTTATAACTTTTAAATTATGTTTTTTTGCGTAGAGTGCGGCATCTTTTATTGGTTGTTGTGCTAGTTTGCCATACGAAGGAATTACTACAAAATTTACTAAAGAGGTAAAAATTAGGGCAATAAAAAATGCTTTTAGCTCTATTTTTAATTTACTATATTTGAGTGCAACTGTTAAAATAGCAGCTAAGGCAATATATATAAGATATTGGTAATTAAATATTGTATTAAAATCTGCAAGCATCTCTTTTATATAAAGGTTTTTTATATCGATATATTTGATTATAAATGGTAGTATAAAAAGTATAATAAACAGTACAATTATTGGCATTAAAGTTAAAAAATTTATAGATTTAAATCTCTTGCTTGCTTCGTAACCCATTAGTATAAATAGTGGTGTATAGCCATAAATTACATAGTGTGGAAGCTTTGTGCCAGATAGAGAGAAAAATATAATTACAAATAAAGCCCATATAAGTAGGTAAAGTTGTAAATCATCTTTAAATATCGTTTTTACTCTTTTTATTGTACCAATTAAAATAGATGTAAATGGCAAAAAACCAACTAAAATTACAGGGATATAGTAAAATAGGCTACCTCTGTGACTCTCTAGTGTTGAGCTAAAACGCTCTAAATTATGCTTTAAAAAGAAACCATCTATAAATTTTTGCCCTTGGTCAAGATACTCTAAAATATACCAAGGAGCTGCTATTGCTAAAAAAATTAGTATGCCAATAGGATTAAATAGGCTCTTTAGTAAGAGTTTGTATCTTTTTTTAATTAAAAGATAGATTGTAACTACAATAAGTGGTATCATTATAGCAACAGGACCTTTGGTTAAAGTTCCAAGTGCAATAAGTGCAAAGCTTGCATAAAGGTAGCTTTTTTTGTTGCTTTTTATATAGCTCCAGGCAGAAAATATCGAAGTTGCAATAAAAAGATTAAGCAAAGAGTCTGCAATTGCTGCTTTTGTGATTATATTTATTTGTAAAGATGCCAACATAAAAAGAGTTGCAAAAAATGCGCTTTTTTCGCTGAAGTATCGCTTAGTAAAGCTCCAAATTGCTAAAGCCCAAACAGCTCCTGCTAGAGCAGATGGAAAACGCAAAGCAAATTCGTTTAAACCAAAAAGTTTTACACTAAATGCTTGCAGCCAATAGATTAAAATAGGTTTATCAAAACGCAAAGCCCCATCTAGGTATGTTGTTAAGTAGTTTCCACTATGTAGCATCTCTCTTGTTGCTTCGCTAAATGCACCTTCGTCTAAATCGAAAAGTGGGGCAAAACTTAGCGGTAAAAATAGCGTTACAATGCCAAAAAATATAAGTAAAAGTCTTAATTGCACAACTTTTCCTTGTAAAAATATTGGTATAGGCAAAGTGCCGTAAGTGCCCCTACAAGAGAGCCAATTAATACATCGCTAAAGTAGTGAACCCCAACTACTACACGGCTAATTGCTACAAAAGAGGCAATAGTGAAAAATATAGCTTTGTATCTTGGCAAAAGCATAGCAAGTGCAGTAAATAGCGCAAATGCCGTTGTTGCATGCCCCGAGGGGAAAGAGTTTACCATATATCCAAAGTCAAACCAATTTAAGCCAAATGAGCCATCTTTTATAAATATCGGTGGTCTAAAGCGTGCAAAAATAACTTTAATAATATCGGTTAAAATACCAGATAGTGCGACAGAAGAGAATATATATAAAGCTATTTTTACTATTTTTTTATTAAATTTAAAAGCAAGCAGGGCAATAATTGGCATAGTGTATAAGTAGTACTTAGAGTTGCCAACTCTTGTGATTTTCCAAAAAAAATCTTTAACTCCTAGCGGGTCGCTTGCAAAATAGAGAGCCAATTTTTTATCTAACAGAAAGTATGATAATATAGCAATTGCTGCTACAATAAGCGATATAACTATTAGCTTCTTTCTCAAATATGCTCCTATATTAGACTTGTTGAGATGTACTGCTGTGTCGAAACAAGTCTATTGTTTGCAATATTATAGATAGTTAAAATTAAAGTTAGGTATAATTATGCGAATTTAAGGAGCTAGCTTGAGAGCATATAAAGATTTAATATTGCCAATGTTACTTTTAAGTGCTATTACAGTAGTTGCAATATACTTTAGACCCCTATTAATAATAGATGAGACACGATATGTAAGTGTTGCTTGGGAGATGTTTAATAGTGGTAGCTACTTTGTGCCAACGCTTAATGGCATACCGTACGACCATAAGCCTCCTCTGCTTTTTTGGTTAATAAATTTAGATTGGCATCTCTTTGGAGTTAATGAAACCTCTATACGCTTTATTCCTTTGCTATTTTCTTTAGGAAATATTGTATTAAGTTATAAAATATATAAACTACTTTGGAAAGATGACGCTCTTGGTGCAAAATTGCTAGCTTGGATTATTGTAGGAAGTGTTGTTTATAGCTTTTATACTACTCTATTAATGTTTGATATTATGCTATCGTTTTGGGTGCTTTTGGCACTTTTGGGTGGCATAAAAGCAGTACTTTTTAATAGATTTCGAGACTATGCTTTAATAGCTTTTGCAGTCGGTTTTGGTATTTTAGCAAAGAGCCCTGTTATAGTTGCACACCTTTTGCCACTATATATATTTGCTTTTTGGTGGGCAAAGGGTAAGGTGGAGTTAGGTTTTTATGTAAAAGGTTTATTTGCTGTAGTTGCAGGAATTTTAATAGCACTAATTTGGGCAATACCAGCTGCAAAAATGGGTGGAGATAGCTTTGCATATGGAATATTTTGGGGGCAATACGCTGGAAGGGCTGTAAATTCGTTTGCACATAAACATAGCTTTTGGTGGTATATACCATGGATTCCAGCTATTTTAATGCCTTGGTTTTTAAGCTCTGCATTTTGGAGTGGATTAAAAGGCATTAAGTTAGATTTAGGTGCTAAGTTTTTAATAACATGGTTAGTTGGAGCATTGGTAATTTTTTCTGTTATTAGTGGAAAGCAACTGCACTATATCGCACCAGAATTTTTAGCATTTTTTATGCTACTTGCTCGTGCAATATCGCTAGCTAAAGTAGAGGTTTTAAGAGGAAAGTTAGCAGGATTTGTACATATATTAATTGGTGTAGTTTTTTTAGCAATACCTTTTTTTCTAAAGGGCTATATTAGAGTATTTTTAGATATAAAAGCAACTACTATTAGTGGAAGTTTAATTATAATTTATGGCTTATATTTATACCTTAAAAAATTTGAAACAAAAGAGCAATTTATAAAGGTTTTATCGATAAGCTCTTTAGTTATATTAACAGCTGTTCACTTTAGTGCTCACATCTATTTTAACAGACAAAATTTAACTAACTTTTCTAAAGAGATTGCAAAATTAGAGAAAAAAGGCTTAAGGGTAGCACACTTTGGTAAGTATCATAATCAGTATAGATTTTTGGGTAGATTAATGACCCCAATGGTAGTTATTAAAACCAAAGAGGGGCTAGATAGCTTTATAAAAGCCAATCCAAATAGTGCAATTGTAACATATCTAAAAAGAGATGTTAAATATAATAAAGATGCAGTTATAGCAGTAACAAAATTTAGAACACAAAATGCACTACTTGTTAAGGCTAAAAGTTGGTATAAATTGAAGTAAAAGTGCTATGTGCTAAGTGCTAAGTG
>CAYMUV010000098.1:0-3815 GCA_964393855.1 uncultured Nitratifractor sp. | reverse complement strand
TAAGCTGCAATAGAGCCTGTTATTCCAACTAAGATATTTTTACCGTTTAAGTCTATTAAATTCATCTATTTCGCTTTAAAAAATTTATTAAAGAAGCCATTTACAATTTTTTGTTTAACCCTGCTAATTGCTAAAGCACCACTTGGTACATCTTCGGTTACTGTTGAACCTGCTGCTATCATAGTATTATCTTCGATATTTACAGGTGCTACAAGTTGCGAATCGCTTCCTACAAATACATTTTTACCAATTTTTGTCTGATATTTAGCTTTACCGTCGTAATTACAAGTAATTACACCAGCTCCAATATTTGTTCCACTATCTATTTGGCTATCGCCTAAATAGCTTAAATGCCCAGCTTTTACATCGTTTAGAGTCGATTTTTTAACCTCTACAAAGTTTCCTATGTGAGAATCTATAATGCTAGATTTTGGGCGAATATGTGCCATTGGACCAATAGAGCTGTTAGTTATTTTAGACTCTTCTACTACAGAGTAAGCTTTAATATGAGAGTTTTTAATTGTGCAATCACCCTCGATTGTAACGCCATTTTCTAAAATTGTTTCGCCCTCTATGTTTGCTCTTGAGTCGATATAAATGCTTTTAGGATAACGCATAATTACGCCGTTTTCCATAAATTTTTGTTTAATTCTATCTTGCATAAACTCTTCGGCTTGTGCTAAGTGTAATTTAGAGTTTACCCCCATAAACTCTTGCTCGCTAACTACTATTGGCTCTATTTTTTTATTATCTTCGACAGCCATTTTAATTATATCTGTTAAGTAGTATTCACTTTGGGCATTGTTGTTGTTAATTTGTGGTACAAACTTTTCTAAAATTTCACCACTAAAGCAGTAAACACCAGCATTTACACTTTTAATTTTTAACTGCTCTTTGTTGCAATCTTTTTGCTCTACAATCTCTTTAGCAAAGCCATCTTCTATTACAACACGCCCATAGCCTGTTGGGTTTTCTAACTCTAAAATGGTCATTGCAATATCTGCATTAGAGTTTGTTAAACTTTTAAGTGTAGAGCTTGTAACCAAAGGCATATCACCATTAAGTACTAAAACTTTATCGCTTTTAAACTCTAAGCCCTTAAGTGCCCCACCAGTTCCTGGGTAATTTGCTAAATCTTGTTTAACAATATTTAAATTTTTAAAGTTATCTTCTAATTGCTCTTTAACAAGCTCAAATTTATGGCTTAAAATTACTGTAATATCACTGCTTAACTCTTGTGCCTCTTCTAAAATATGAAAAAGCATAGGTTTCCCACTAATTTTATGTAAAACTTTTGGTAAATCCGACTTCATTCTAGTGCCTTTTCCTGCGGCTAGAACAATAATTGATAGAGACATTTATATTCCTTTGGTAAAATGTTGTAAAATTATATCAAAAATATATAGGATTTTAGGTGAATTGTAGTCATTTTGGAATGTGTGGTTCGTGTAGTTTATATAATATTACTTACGAAGAGGCACTAAAAGAGAAAGAAAATAGCCTTAAGGGCTTACTTAATAAGTTTTACAAAAAAGATTTAAATATTTTTAGCTCTCCAAAAGCAAACCACAGAGCAAGAGCAGAGTTTAAGGTTTGGCATAAGGGCAGTAGAGCTTATTATGCAATGACAAATATAGATAAAAATGGTGTAGAGATATTAAACGAGTGCCCAAAAGTTTCTAAATCTATCGAGAGTATTTGGACTCCCTTGTTAGAGGAGATAAATAGTATAGATGTGCTAAAACATAAGCTATTTTCTATAGAGTTTTTAAGCTCTAAGGAGGAGGTTTTAGTTACTTTAATATACCATAAAAGATTGGATGATAGTTGGAGTAAAGCAGCAAAAGAGTTGCAAGAAAAATTTAATATATTTATTATCGGAAGAGCCAGAAAGCAAAAGATTGTTTTAAGCAGAGATTACATTATTCAAAAGTTAAATATAGAAAATATAGAGTATAGTTATAGATACTATGAGGGTGGATTTACACAACCAAACCAGTATATAAATGCAAAGATGATTACTTGGGCAATAGAGCAGATAAAAGATAATGGTGGCGACTTTTTAGAAGCCTATTGTGGGCTAGGGAATTTTACAATACCAATAAGCAGATATTTTAATAAAGTCTTAGCAACAGAGATTAGCTCTAACTCTATTAAAGCTGCAAAAGAGAATTGTATATTAAATAATATAGAAAATATTACTTTTGTGCGTCTAAATGCCGAAGAGACAGCATTTGCACTGCATGGAGTAAGAGAGTTTAGAAGACTTAAAGGGGTTGATTTAAATGCTTATAATTTTAGTACAATTTTAGTTGACCCACCTCGTGCTGGCTTAGATGCTGAGTCTTTAAATTTAACAAAAGAGTTTGAAAATATAGTATATATTTCGTGTAATCCAAAGAGTTTAGCAAGAGATTTAGAAGAGCTAACAAAAACACACAAAATTTTAAATGCTGCAATGTTTGACCAATTTCCATACACAACGCATATAGAATCGGGTGTCTATTTAACAAGGAGAGATGGTGGAGAATAGTTATAAGTGGATAATGCCACTAGCTCAAAAAAATAGCTTTTTATTTAAGCCAAGTAGCCGAGATTTTAGTGTAGAAGAAGTACCTTTATACGAATTTAGTGGAGTTGGAGAGCATTTGGTTTTAAAGGTGCGCAAAAAAGAGTTAACAACTTGGGAGATGCTTGATATATTTAGCAATTTTTTAGGTGTTCCAAAGAGAGAATTTGGCTATGCAGGGCTTAAAGATAAACATGCAATTACAATTCAGCACATATCTATGCCTAAAAAGTACAAAGAAAAGTTAGATGGGTTCGAGCATCCACAAATTAAAATTTTAGAAGAGTATATACACGATAACAAAATAAGAGTAGGGCATTTAAAGGGTAATAAGTTTTGGTTACGCTTTAAAAAAGTGCTTGGGGCTAATGCCGATAAGATAAATTCAGTATTAAGTTGGATAGAAAAAGAGGGAATGCCCAACTATTTTGGTATGCAAAGATTTGGCAATAGTGGAGATAACTTTTTAGATGGTAAAAGAATAATAGAGGGTAAATTAAAAATTAGAGATAGAAAGAGACGAGAGTTTTTAATTAGTAGTTATCAAAGTTATCTTTTTAATAATTGGCTATCTAAACGCATAGAGTTAAGCCGTTTGGCTCAAAGCTTTGGGGCTAAAGAGTTAGAGTCTATTTTTAAATTAGAGAGTGGTAGTTTAGATAAAATAGATACACAAAAGCAATTTTTTAAGCTTTTAGATGGCGATTTGTATATGCACTATCCATTTGGCAGAGTATTTTACGAAGAGTTAGAAACAGCAGCAAAGAGATTTAATATAAAAGACATATCTCCTACAGGCTTAATATCAGGTAAAAGGGTAAAAAAAGCAATAAATATTGCATTTGAGCTAGAAAAAGAGTATGATATTATTATAAAAGAGAATGGCACAAGAAGATATGCGTGGATTTTTCCAGAAATTAATACTAAAAAATATATACCAGAAAATGCACAATATGAGTTAAGTTTTTACTTACCAAAAGGCTCGTATGCAACTGTTTTGGTAGATATGTTAAGAGGCTCAGAAGTTGGAGAATTTAGATAATTTAATTATTTGTCATCACTGCGATACTTTGCAAAAAAGAGTAAAAGTACCTAAAGGTAGTGTTGCAAGATGTGTAAAGTGCAATAAAATTCTTTATAGAAATGTACAGTATGCTTTTGCAAAATCTATCTCTTATGCAGTAACGGCACTAATATTATTTATAGTTGCAAATTTGTTTCCTATATTAAATGTTTTAATTGCTGG
>CAYMUV010000097.1:0-3834 GCA_964393855.1 uncultured Nitratifractor sp. | reverse complement strand
GAGCAGATGCAAGAGATGCTAAACTCTTAAATATTACATTTTAGCATACTCTACACTAATTTAAAACCTATTAGATATAATTACTAAATTTTATAATAGGTTGAATATATGAAAAAAACTATAATTATTACTATTTTATTGTTATCTTTTGTTAGTGCTAGTAGTATAAATTGGACAAAAGGTATTAAAAATGGTTTAGCCAAAGCTAAAAAAGAGCATAAAATTTTAATGATATTTATAGAAGCACAAAATTGCCCTTGGTGTGCAAAAATGCTAAATACAACACTTAGCGACGAAGATGTTATTAAAAATTTAAATAAAGATTATGTAACAGTAAAAGTAGATGCCGATTCTGCTGAAGGTAAAAAATATTTTTCAAATATCTCTATTACTCCTACAACATACTTTAGCACAGGCGATAAAGAGATATTAGAAGAGATAGATGGCTATAACGATGTTGAGTTTTTCTTTTGGAGTATGGCAAAAGCAGAGAGAAAATTTAAGGAACTTAAATGAAAAGATTTTTTCTACTACTAACTATATTTACAACAATTATCTATGCTAAAACATCTGTAAATATTGTAAAATTTATAGATGCAGCTAGAGCACAAGTTGGTGTTACTAAAACTTACGACCCCTCTTATGTGCGTATAAAATACCCAATGGGAGATATTGATAAATCTAGAGGTGTATGTACCGATGTGGTTGTTAGAGCATTAAGAGCTTTAGGTATAGATTTGCAAAAAGAGATATATTTAGATAAAAAGAGAAATCCCAAAAGATACAAAGGGCTTTACTATACAGATAGGCTAGACCCAAATATTGACCATAGAAGAGTAAAGAATATTCAAGCATATTTTGCAAGTAAAGGGTATAGAGTTAAGGGTAAATTTTTGCCTGGAGATATAGTGGTTTGGAAGCTACCAGGCAGTAACCTAGACCATATTGGAATATGTTCTAATAGATTAAATCGCAATAAAGAGCCTTATATAATACACAATGTTGGAGCAGGAGCAAAAGAGGAGAATGTTTTAAGAGAGTATAACATTGTAGACCATTTTAGGGTGGTTAAATAGGTGCGTTTAGATAGTTATTTAGTAGAAAAAGGTTATTTCGAAAGCCGAAATCGCGCTCAAGAGGCTATTAAAAGTGGATTAGTTTCAATAGATAATAGAGTGGTTAAAAAAGCCTCTTTAAAGATAGATGAGTCTGCTAAAATAGATATTAAAGAGGCAAAATTTTATGTAAGTAGAGCGGCAAAAAAACTAGAGGGTTACTTAAACGAATTTAATATAGATTTTAAAGAGAAGAGTGTTTTAGATGTAGGCTCTAGCACTGGTGGCTTTACTCAAATTGTATTAGAAGCTGGTGCAAAAAGCGTTGATTGTGTTGATGTAGGGAGCAATCAGCTACACAATAGTTTACGAAAAAAAGAGGAAGTAAAAGTATATGAAGAGACCGATATTAGAGATTTTAAAGGCAAAGAGTACGATATTATTGTCTCTGATGTATCATTTATTTCACTTTTAAAGATAATTTTTTATATTAACAATTTAATAAAATGTAATGGAATAATTGTTTTACTATTTAAACCACAATTTGAGGTTGGAGTTGGTGTTAAACGCGACTCTAAAGGTGTTGTTATAGATAAATATGCTATAAATCGCGCCAAAAAAAATTTTTTAGAAGCTTGCAAGGAGCTAGGTTGGATATTGCTAGATAGTAGAGTTAGCCTTGTAGCAGGTAAAGAGGGTAATATTGAAGAGTTTTATACTTTTAGGGCAAAGAGAGCTTAAATGATAAAAACGGTTGCATTAGGAACTTTTGATGGTATGCATATCGCACACCAAGAGTTAATAAAAAAGAGTGACTGCATTGTTGTAATAGGCAGAGGTACAGCAACTATGACAAGAGGTTGGAGACGCTCTTTATATACAAATAAAGAGGTTGTTTTTTACTATTTAGGAGATATAAGAGATTTAACTGCTAAAGAGTTTATATCTAAATTAAAAAAAGATTTTCCAAATCTAAACAAAATAGTTGTAGGTTATGATTTTAAATTTGGAAAAGATAGATGTGGGACAATCGAAATACTAAAAGATGTTTTCGATGGTGAAGTAGAGGTTGTAGGAGAGATAAAAGTAGATAATATATCTGTACATGCAAGAGTTATAAGAGATTTAATAAAAAGTTCTAATATTAAAGAAGCAAATAGACTTTTAGGTAGAAACTATAGCATAGAGGGAAAGCATATAAAAGGTTTAGGCATAGGTGCAAAAGAGTTAGTTCCTACTATAAATTTAAATGTTAAAAACTATACGCTTCCAATAGGAGTATTTGCTACAATTGCTACAATTAACAGCAAAAAATATAACTCTATAACATTTATAGGAAATAGAGAAACTATAGATAATAGTTTTAGTGTAGAGGTACATATTTTAGATAAATTTAATGAAAATATTAAAGGTAAAATTTGGATAGAGTTTATAGATTTTATAAGAGATAATCGAAAATTTAACTCTATTAGTGAGCTTAAAGAGCAAATATTTATAGATATTAAGAGTGCAAAAAAGATATTAGAATCAAGATAGATTCAATTATTAATTCATAACTTTTAAAAATTAGATATAATTTTACTAATTCTTATAAAGGTAAGTATATGTTTATTGACAAAGTAGAGCTTTTAGTTAGCTCTGGTAAAGGTGGGGCTGGTTGTGTCTCGTTTCATACAGAAAAGTTTGTTACCAAGGGTGGACCTGATGGTGGCGATGGTGGTCGTGGAGGCTCTGTTTTTTTTAAAGTAGATGCCAATACAGATACCCTATCTTACTATCGTGGTAAAAGACACTTAAAAGCAAAAAATGGTCGCCCTGGAGAAGGTAGAAAAAGAAGTGGTAAAAAGGGTGAAAGCCTCTATTTAACAGTGCCTCCAGGAACACAAGTAATAGATGCAAAAAGTGGTGAAGTGTTGCTTGATTTAACAGAAGATAAGGTAGTTGTAGAGTTTTTAAAAGGTGGTAAAGGTGGACTTGGAAATGTGCACTTTAAAGGTCCAACAAACCAAAGACCAACCTATGCACAACCTGGTTTACCTGGAGAAGACATACAAATAAGATTAGAGCTTAAATCTATTGCAGATGTTGGGCTTGTGGGATTTCCTAATGTTGGTAAATCTACTCTTATATCATCTTTATCTAATGCAAGACCAGAGATTGCAAATTACGAATTTACTACACTTACTCCAAAATTAGGCGTTGTGCAAGTTAGTGAGTATGAATCTTTTATGATGGCAGATATTCCTGGTATAATCGAAGGTGCAAGTGATGGCAAAGGGCTTGGATTAGAGTTTTTAAGGCATATAGAAAGAACAAAAACACTTCTTTATATGATAGATGCAGCAAATTACAGAGAGATGAATTATCAACTAGATGCTCTAAAAGAGGAGATAAAAAGATACTCTAACGAGCTTAGCCAAAGAGCTTATGCAGTTGCTGTTACAAAATGTGATGCTGCTTTAGAAGAGGAGTTAAATCAAAGATTAGATGAGTTATTTAAAGCAATAAATATAGAGCCAAACAGTGCAACAACTAAATTTGGTGCAAATAGTAATTTAAAATCTTTTATGCAAGATGTAGAAGAGTGGGAAAAGGTAGATTTAGATAAACCACTATTTATTCTGCCAATCTCTTCGGTATCAAGATTAAATTTAGATGCACTAAAATTTTTACTATTTAAACTAATTAAGAGCTCTAAAGAGGTAGTTTAACATATGAAAAGAGTAGTAATAAAAGTTGGTTCACATGTTTTAACCGAAGATGGCTCTTTGGCAACCAA
>CAYMUV010000096.1:0-3866 GCA_964393855.1 uncultured Nitratifractor sp. | reverse complement strand
TCGGAGATGAATTTTTGGGTCTCTTCTATCGCTTCGTCGGCTCGCATTCCTAGTAGTTTTATTGTTAATTTAGAGTTGCTTGGTTTTTGTATATTTACATTTACTCTTGTAGGTGCTTTTTTGGGTTTGAGATTCTCGCTAAAGTGCCTTAGCTGAGATTTTGGAACTCTTAGTTTCATTCCATTTAGCTCGATCATTGCCTCTTTTGATTTTAAGCTTAAAATTACTGCTCTTTTGCCTCTATATTTTACGCTATCTCCAACTTTTAGCTCTATATTTTGTTGCTCTTGTTTTATCTCTTTTTGTTTGCTTTTTATTTTATGAGCTTCGTTTATTAGGCGTCTTGCATCTGGGTTATCTGCTTTTTTTAAGGCACTTTGTAGCTTTTTTAATGCACTTTGGTAGCTCTGCTCTAGCTTAAATAGTCTATCTTTATACTCATTTTCTAGCAACTCTTTTTTGTGCTCAAATTTTCTCTCTTTCTCTTCTATATCAGCTACTTTTGCTTTTGCCTCTTCTAGGCTTTGGCGCATCTGTATCTCTAGTTTTGTAGAACGCTCTATAAGCTCTGATATTCGCTCTTGGTCTTGCCCTAGTGCATCTTTTGCCTTGTTTATTATCTCTTTTGGTATGCCATATCTACTTGCAGTCTCAAAGGCAAAACTTTTACCAATTGTACCACTTAAATACCTATATGTTGGCTTTTGCTGCTCTTCGTCAAACAAAGCAGCAATTAACTCTACATCGTTATTGCTAGCCATTAAAGAGGCTAACTTTTTATGGTGAGTTGTTACAATAAAGTATATACCCCTTTTGCTAAGCTCTTCTAAAAGTACCCTAAACAAAGCTGCTGCTTCGTCGGCATCGGTTCCTAACTCTATCTCATCAACCCCAACGATTGCACTCTTTAATTTAAACAATCTATTAAACTCTACAATACGCCCTGCAAATGTCGAAATATCGTTTTTTACAGATTGCGGGTCATCTAATATAGCATCTATATTCTCAAATGCTCCAACCTCTGTTTTGTGTGGATTACATCTAAATGGTATTAAGTATCTGCTCATAAATATAGCACTAAGTATTGACTTTAAAAGCATTGTTTTACCACCAGCATTTACACCTGTTATAAGCATTATTTTACTCTTAAAGTCTATATCTATTGGTACTACATCGCTAATTGCAGGGTGTGCGAAATCTCTAAGTATTACCTCTTTTTTAGCTGTTGGTAAAATTAGGTGTAACTCCTTTTTTCGCAGCATTAAAGCTCTTGCAATGTAGTGGTCAACCCTATCGAACTCTCTATTTAAAAACTTAAAAAATCGCCACCATTTAGCATATATAAGCGAAAACTCTTTTGCATACTTTTGATAAATCTCTTGCTCTCTATCTAAAAGCGAGCTAACTCTCTTTTTAATGCTCTCTAAAGATTGCGGAACAATATAGAAAAACCCTCCACTACTTCGCCCAATTACATTTGCCTTAATTACCCTACTAAACCCACCACGAACAAGCAGAGCCTCTTGCCCATAATAAAGGTGTATTTGTGTATCTACTAAATACTCTTTAAGTGCACTATTTCTAAGTGTAGAAGCCAACATATCTTTTTGCTCAGCTTTAATTTGCTCTAGTGCTTTTAAAATATCGTAAAGTTCTGGCTCTTTTTGGCTATCTATTAAGCCTTGGTCATTAAAGTAGCTAATTGTCTCTTTTATCTCTTTAGGAACTTCTATATTCTCTAGCAGTTTCCTCCAAATAGGGGGTAACTCTGTAGCTCTTAATCTATTAAAAAACTCTATCTCTTTAACAAATAAAAATAGCTGCTCTAGCGATAGAGTAGCATTTTTAGATAATCTGTTAATTAAATCATCCATATTTGGCAAAGGTGGCATTGTGGGCAACTCTACACCCTCTAAAGCCTCTATATGTTTTGCATGAATCTTGCTATCGCCAATTAATACTACACTCTTCTCTCTAGCAAATAGACTACTTAAACTCTCGATATGGCTAGTTAAATCTAACTTTTTAGAGAGCTCTTCTAGTTTACTATTTAACCAAAGTTTAGACAAAACTACTTCTCTCCACGAATCTGATATGTAATATCACCCGCTCCAAATGCAACTACAAGCCCCTCTTTGTACTTTCTTATTGCATCTTTGTTTTCATCTAAAATATATACTTTTCTATCTTTTCTTGTTACTCTATTAGCCATTATTAAATTGTATCTATTAAATGCACCTTTTAAGTCTATATCTACTTTTAACTCTCCAGCAGCCCAAATTGGCAATATAGTAAGCTCATCAACACCCTCAAAGCACTCTACAAACCCTTGAAGATTATCTATGGTTCTACTATATTTATGTGGTTGCCAAATTGCATAAATTTTCTTAACGCCTAGTTGCCTTGCATACTCTTTAATACCTTGCAGTGTCGCCTTTATCTCTGTTGGGTGATGCCCATAATCATCTATAACAGTTAAGCCATTTTTTTGGATAATATCAAATCTCTTTTTAATACCTTTGTAATTTAGCAAATTCTCTTTAATTGTATCTATGCTTAAACCAAGCTCTAGTGCCGCAAGTATCGCTAAAGAGGCATCTACTGCCAAGTGATAACCAAAACCAAAGAGAGCAAACTCTCCATAATCTTTTAATTTAAACTTTGTATATGGTGCATTATCTATAAGCGTGTACTCAACATCGCTAATATCACGGCTTGGGTATAGATATATATTTTCTAAATCATTTTGCTTAGCTAAAAACTCATCTTCGCCATTTAAAACTCTAATTTTTGCTAGCTCTAAATAGCTTCTATAAGCTCCATAAAACTTATCTTCGTCATACTCGTAATACTCCATATGCTCAGGCTCAACATTAGTTACAATTGCTAAATATGGGTTAGAGTTTAAAAAGCTACTATCGCTCTCGTCTGCTTCGAAAACCACTTTTTTATTATTATATACCCTAACATTAGAGCCAAAATTTTTACTTATAGCCCCAATTAAAGCGTTGCTCTCTGGTAAAATTGCAGCTAAAATAGCACTTGTTGTACTTTTACCATGAGCCCCTGCAACACCATAAACTTCGTAATCTTTTAATATAAATTTAAGTGCCTCTTTTCGGGATAAAAGCTCTATACCCTTATCTTTTGCAGCCTTATACTCTACATTATTTGGGCGAATTACAGCCGAATAGATAACTTTATCTGGATTTGTAACAGCATCCGGATGATGTGGAATAGTAACTTGCGCACCATAATTAATTGCTAAATCATCAGTAATCTCACTCTTTCCAATATCACTACCACTAATCTTTACCCCACTATTAGATAAAAACTTAGCCAAAGCAGACAAGCCAATCCCACCAATTCCTATAAAATGTATATGCATTTTTAACCCTTTCTTTTAAAAAGCTAAATGCTAAAAGCACAAAGCTTAAAGCCTATTTGTTTAATTAAATTTTTATTTAAAAGTAATCAAATCAAGTTTAACATTAACTTCCAAATAAAAACTAAGCTTCTCTAGCTGCCTCTAGCTTTTCTAACCTTTTATTAAGTTTTTCAACCTCATCTTTCATCATCTCTAATAATATATCAACAGGTTGTACAAAATCTGTTATAAATAGAGCTTTTGGGTCTGTTAAATCTGTGTTCTCATCTATTTTAGATAGCTTATTTGTAAAATCTTCAAATGTATAATCTTTTCCAACTGCAGCTGCATGCACCATAAATGCATCTTTCAGTTCAAAATCATCTGTTGTATGATGTAGTGCTAAAAATAGCTCTTGAGCTTGATTTTTTAAATTTTCGCTATATGTTTGCATAGCATACTCATAAATTCCTCGCATTGTTGCAAAATCTTCTGCATC
>CAYMUV010000095.1:0-3878 GCA_964393855.1 uncultured Nitratifractor sp. | reverse complement strand
ACTTTTTAGGCGAAGTTTTAGATGTAACTGGCAGGCTTGGTGGATTTAACTTTACTTTTGCTTTTGCATCGGCTTTAGTTTGTGCAAAATATTTAAATAACTCTTCTTAAAATTAATTAATATAAAAGCTATTTTTTGCTATATTTATGTAAATAGGAGAAGATTATGAGAGCAAAATATAGTATTTTAGGTGCTTTGGGTGCATCGTTAATAATTTCTGGTTGTGCAGGTAGTGGTGCTGGCGTAACATCTGCAGCTTCGGCAAATACATGGAATGGTGCACAAAAAGAGGAGTTTTTAAATATTTTAGAGACAGATAAATACTCTTCTATGTGCGATTTAAACGGAATGTATGCTCAGTACAAGCAGACTAAAGATGACAAAATTTTAACAAAGTTAATGGTTAATTATACAGAGAACTTAGCTAATGGCTGTATCGATACAGATGGCTTTAAATCGGCTTTAGAGGCACAAAATCCAAATGCGAGTTATGAGTTTTATAAAGAGTATGTAAGCAGTAGCGATATAATTGCTAAGTTAAAGAGTGGGGCTAGTGTAAGTTCTATTTTAGAGCCATATGTTCCTTCGATGCCACAATTTTACCCACTAATTAATGCCTATAATAGTGCTGTTTCTCCAGTACAAAAGTATAAAATTAAGTTAAATATCGAAAGAGTAAAACTACTTAAACCTGATAATTGGGATACCTACATAATGGTTAATGTTCCAGAGTTTAAATTTAGACTTTTCGAGAATGGACAAAAGAGTTTAGAGTTTAATGTAATTACAGGTCGCCCATCTTGGCCAACTCCTATTTTTAGCAGTATGATGAAGTATATTACAGTTCATCCAACTTGGAATGTACCAGATAATATTGCAAGAAAAGAGGAGATTAAAAGAATTATTAGAGATAAAAGTTATTTAAAACGACACAATATGGTTGTAAAAAGAGACTACTCTCCAGATAGTCCAACAGTTGATCCATCTACAATTAATTGGAAAGAGTACTTAAAACCAGAGTGGGAGAACAAACCACTGCCATATAAAATTATCGAGCAATCAGGTCCTAGAAATGCTCTAGGGCATGTTAAGTTTATGTTCCCTAATAGGTACTCTGTTTATATGCACGATACTAATAATAAAAAGCTTTTCCAATATCAACAAAGAGCCTTTAGTCATGGCTGTATGCGTTTGCAAAAACCACTTAAATTGCTAGGACATTTAGCAACTTACTATACAAAGCAAAAATTTGATGAAGTTGGAACAATTTTAAAAGGCAAAGAGACTAAATATGTTAATTTGGCTCAAAAAATACCTGTACATATTGTTTATTTAACTGTCTATGTAGAAAATGGCATGGCACACTTTTTAAGTGATGTATATGGATATGATAAAATGCAAAAACTTAGAGTTCCAACAACTATGGTTGCAAGAAATCCAGCACCAAAGGCGGCAGTTAAATAATGGCTATAAAAGAGATAGAGTATAAAGGCAGTAGATATCCAATCTCTTACCTTCAGCTTGGCAGTGGCGATAGAGTTATACTATTTTTGCATGGTTGGGGTAGTAACAAAGAGATTATGAAAGGCTCTTTTGGTAAATATTTAAGTGGTTTTAAACATATCTATGTAGATATGCCCGGTTTTGGGCAAAGCCCTAATGAGAACTTTTTAAAAACAGAGGATTATGCTAATATTTTAGCTAATTTTTTAGAGGCTCTAAATTTAGAAGCTAAAGTAATTGCAGGACACTCTTTTGGTGGAAAAGTTGCAACATTAATGAAGCCAAATAATTTAGTTCTACTCTCTAGTGCAGGTATTTTAGTGCCTAAACCATTTAAAGTAAGAGCAAAAATAGCACTATTTAAACTATTAAAGCCATTCGGTTTTTCTAAACTTAGGTCGCTTTTTGTTGCAGATGATGCAAAAGAGATGAATGCAGGAATGTATGAGACATTTAAGTATGTTGTAAATGAAGATTTTGAGCATAACTTTAGTAAATTTAATGGCAAAGCATTGCTATTTTGGGGTAAAGAAGATACTGCAACACCACTTTGGACTGCAAAAAAGATACAAGAGCATATTAAAGATAGCAAGTTGTATCCATTAGATGGCGACCACTTCTTTTTTGTAAATCATTCTAAATTTATTGCACAAATAATTGAACAAGAGGTAAATTAATGTTAATAGTAGATTTTTTGGTATATTTTTTATTTGTTTTAGCCTTGGGTTACTACTTTATTACAACGGCACAATGGTATAGTTATAAGTTAAATAGAGTTGTTTTTCATCATACAAAACCATTTTGGAATATCTTTTACTTTTTAATTCCACTTGCTGCTTACGAGTCGCTAAGCTTTGCAGGTTTAAGCAAGTTTCAGCCAATAGTTTTAGCTCTATATTTAGTTGCTCTGTTTTTGTGGTATAAAAAGCTAGATAAACCACTTGTTTTTACAGGTAGAGTAAAAAGATTTTTTGCACTATTAGCACTATTTGCAGTAGTAATCTATTTTGCTTTGGGCTTAAAAATTCTATTTGGTTCTATTTTATTAGCTTGGATTAGCTCGGTGTTTATAGAAAAAATGATGTTTAATAAGTTTAAATATATGGCAGAAGATAAAATAGAAAAAGCAAAAGATTTAATAGTTGTTGGTGTAACTGCAAGTTATGGTAAAACAAGTATGAAAAACTTTATTGCAGAACTTTTAAGCTCTAAATATAAGGTTTATGCAACGCCTAGGTCAGTTAATACTCTTGGTGGTATTGTTAAAGATGTTAATGTTGATTTACCAGAAGATACACAAGTTTATGTTGCCGAAATGGGTGCTAGAGAGAAGGGCGATATTTTAGATATTACAAAGCTTCTTAATCCGCAATATTGTGTAGTTGGAGTTGTAGGACCAGCACATATTGAGTATTTTAAATCTTTAGAGAATATTAGAAATACTAAAATGGAGATTATTCAAACTAACAGACTTAAAAAAGCGTGGGTACATATTAGTACAAATGTAAAGACAACAAACCCTAAAGTAGAGCTTTTTGGACACGATATAAAAGATGTTAAAGCAACGCTAGATGGAGTCTGTTTTAATTTAGATGATACTAACTATTGTGCAAATATATTAGGCGATTTTAATGCAATTAACTTAGCTGCTGCAATTAAAGTAGCTAAAGAGCTTGGTATTAGCGACGAAGAGATTAAAAAATCTTTACAAAAACTACAACCTGTAGAGCATAGATTGCAAAAGATAGAAGCTGGTGGAAAAGTAATAATAGACGATAGCTTTAATGGAAATATAGATGGAATGTTATCATCTTTTGATTTGGCTTCTACATACAGTGGTAGAAAAGTTGTAATTACTCCAGGGCTAGTAGAAGTAGATGACGATTTAAATATAAAAGTTGCAAAAAGAGCTAATGAAGTATTTGATTTAGTAGTAGTTACGGGTGAATTAAATTACGAAATTTTTAAAGAGTATATAGATAGCTCAAAACTTATACACTTAAAAGATAAAAGTAACTTCGAAGGCTTTTTAGCAGAAAATACTAGAGTTGGCGATTTAATCTTATTTGCAAATGATGCGCCAAGTTTTATATAGGGGGTTTTATGAGTTTAGAAGATATTAAAGAGATGATAGCTACTAAAGATGGCGTAATGTTATATTTTTGGGGTGATAATTGTAATGTTTGCGATGTACTTAAGCCAAAAATTTCAGAGAGCTTTAAAGAGAACTTCCCAAAAATAGAGCAAATTTTTATAGATGCTAAAAACAATCAAGAGGTAGCAGCAGCATTTAGTGTATTTTCTATTCCTACTACTATTGTTTTTTTAGCTGGTAAAGAGTTTGCCAGAGAGGGCAGGGCAATGAGTGTTGCTTC
>CAYMUV010000094.1:0-3914 GCA_964393855.1 uncultured Nitratifractor sp. | reverse complement strand
CTGTTGCAGGAACACCATTTTGCTCTAAAACATAAGAAGTTTGAAATTTATCTTCAGTTAACCTAAAGCTATCATACGAATTTATCATTGGAATTACTCTATTTAAAGCTTCGTATAAAAATACTTGATACTGCGTCTGTTCACCCGCATTATATGAAAAGAATAAATCCAGTTTATCTACTTTTGTTTTTGTAGGTCTATGAACTATGTGTCCATTATTTACTACACAATCTCTTAAATTCAAATCTGTTATTGCTTTTATGCCTCTTTTTTTTAACTTTTTAACAATTTTATTTTGAATTTTGTCTCCACCCCCATTACTGTACATCCACATTCCAATTTGTCTGCCCATATTAAACCACCTCTTCTCCTTTAAGAATATTTTACTACAATTTAGTAAAAAGTTAAAGAGTAGAGAGGTTTAAATTGTTAAAAATTGATTTTAGTGAGTTAAAACAGATAATAAATATAAATTCATATACAAAAAATAAGGCTGGTGTTGATAGAGTTGGTAAAATTTTTCAAGAGTGGCTAGAGCACTTAGGCTTTAAAACTAATGTTTATAAAAGAGAAGAAATAGGTAATCATTTGCATTTTGTATCTAAAAAAATTGATGGTAAAAAACTGCTCTTGCTAGGTCATTTGGATACTGTATTTCCTCCAAATAGTTTTGAAGAATTTAAAGAAGATAAAGAGTGGATTTACGGACCAGGCGTTTGCGATATGAAAGGTGGTAATTATGTTGCACTCTTAGCACTTAGGGAAATTTTTAAAAAATTTGGCAAAATAGAAAATATAGATTTTTTACTTGTAAGCGACGAAGAAACGGGGAGTGATGATAGCAAGTATATTACGAGTGATATCGCTAAAAGTTATGATTATTGTTTAGTATATGAAGCAGCAGGAAAAGAGAACGAAGTAGTTGTTGGGCGTAAAGGTGTTGGCACTTTTTTTATCGATATTAAAGGTAAAGCAGCACATGCAGGCAATCACTATGCAGATGGAATAGATGCTAATTTAGAGTTGGCAAAAAAGCTAGAAAAATTAGTGGCACTTACAAATTTAGACGAGGGAACAACGCTAAATGTTGGTAAAATAGAAGGTGGAATAGGTGCAAATACAATATCTCCCAATGCGAAGATTACATTTGAATTAAGATATACCAACACAAAAGAGCGAGATAGAGTATTAAAAGAAGTAGAAAATATTGTAAATAGTAGCTATGTTGATGGAACAATTTCGACTCTTAGTGGAGGAATACAGCGTGATGTAATGCAGCCTAATATTGAGCAAGAAGAGTTTATTAAGTATATCGAAGACATCACTGGTCAACAACTTTTAACAGAGAGCAGGGGAGGTGTTAGCGATGCGAATATTGTGGCATCAGTTGGTACTGTAACATTAGATGGCTTTGGACCTTTTGGCGATGGAGACCATACAATTAAGGAGAGAGCAAATAAAAAGAGTTTTGAGAGTAGAGTAGAGTTATCAACAAAGCTTTTGTCTTCTTTTATTAAAGCATAATTGTAACATATATAATTAAAACTTATTAAATAAAAACATATTTTTGAACAAGAAAAGCGATTTTATGTTATCATATATGTAGTTTATGTTTTTCCTTCAAAGGGGGGATTTTATGTATAAGCATCTCTTAATTATTACTATTTTGATTTCGCAAACACTTTTTTCAATGAATTCAAAAGAGTTAGCTGTTGCAATTAATTTATCTGGTAAACAAAGAATGTTAACACAAAAGATGAGTAAAGAGTCTTTGCTTATTTTTTTACAGATAGATGTTAAAAAAAATAGAAAAAAGTTGAAGGGTAGTTATACCTTATTTAATAAAACTCTCAAAGGGCTTTTGTATGGAGATAAAAGTTTAAAACTTGTGCCATCACATGCTAAAAAAGTTGAAGTAAAACTAAAAGATGTTCAAAAACTATGGGAACCTTTTAAACAGAGAGTTGAAAGAGTAGCTTCATCTAAAAAGTTAAGTAAAAAAGATTTTGATTATATAGATAAGCACAACTTACCATTACTTAAAACGATGAATGAAGCAGTAACACTTTTTACCAAATTAGGTGATAATGGTAAAACAAAGTTAAAAATTGCAAATGATATAAATCTGGCTGGTAAACAGAGAATGCTGACTCAAATGATATCTAAAGATTTATTACTTTATCAAGCTAATATTGATTCTAAAAGAGCTTTTAAATCTTTAAATAGTGCTGTAAAGTTATTTAACAGAACGCTAAAAGGGTTATATAATGGAGATAAAGATTTAAATTTAGTCGGAACAAATTTACCTAAAATTAGAACCCAACTAGATAAAGTTAAAACAAATTGGCAAGAGGTAAAACCTTTAATTTTAAAAGCTTTAAAGAATAAAAAAAATCAGAAATTAACAAAAAAGATAATTACAAAATTAGATAAGACTAAATATGAAATGAATAAAGCAGTAGTTTTATATACAAAATCTCTAAATCGTCAAAAACAATTTATGCAATTAAATGCCATAATTAGTGGTTTTATGGCAAAAAAAGATAGCTCTAAACACTTAATAAATTTAGCTGGTAAACAAAGAATGTTAACGCAAAGAGTGAGTAAATTATCTATTGAGTGTGCCTATAATTTGCAAAATAATAGTTGCAAAAAAGCAGATAAATTTATAATGCTATACGAGCGAACACTTAAAGGCTTTGTAAAGGGAGATTGCAATTTAAATTTAATGGGTGTAAAAAATATCGAATCCCTTAGACAAATTTCTAAATTAGAAAAGTTATTAAAGCCATTTAAAAAAGCTGTTTTAAGTATAGAGAAAAGTGAAGGTAAAGATAAAAAGGCTGTAAAATATATACTTAATAACAATGAAAATTTATTAAAAGAGTCAAATAATTTAGTAACAATAATGGTTAAAAATGGTTCTAAAAATGTAAGTTATTTAGAAAAAGCTATGTTAAAAATTGTAAATATTGCAGGGCGAGAGAGGATGTTAACTCAAAAGATGACCAAAGAGTATCTGCAAAATTCAAAGCTTGGTGATATTAAGGCAAAAAGAAAAATGCAAAAAACTATGCAACTTTTCGAAAACTCTTTAGATAATTTAATTAATGGTAGTAAAAAGAAAGGTATGCCAAAAGTTACTAATTTGAAAATTAAAAAACAACTATTAAAAGTTAAATTAATTTGGACAAAATTAAAACCATTATATCATAAGAAACTCTCACAAAAAGAGTTAAGTTTACTATTAAAAGTAAATCCAATTTTATTGAGCGAAATGAATAAAGCAGTTTACATGATAGATGAAGCTACAGATTATTAACTTGAGTTCAATGGAGTATCATAGCCATAGCTTTTATGACTATGATAATCCGTCGAACTTGGCTTATTAATTGTCTTAAAATTATTGCTTAATTTTTTTCTCTGACACATCTTGTGCTTAATTTAGAGTCTTTTGTTTTATAAGCATTGCTTCCATATTTAAAGTTTATTACCCAAGCGATAGAGGTTTGTGCAGCGTGCGAAGTACTAGACCAGTAGAGATCAGAAGTGCTTTGCTTGAAAATTTTATCTAAATTTGAATTACTATTGTGGTCTATTATAGAGCCAAGTTCATTAATGTTTGGCAATCTCCAGTTGCTATATCCTCCTAGATTTAAGCTTTCACAATAATTTATCGCTTCTATCCAACTCTTGTTTGAAATGGTAGTATTATCTTGCCAAAATAACTTGCTATTGTTATCTTTTACAATACCATCTTCTCTTGTAAAATTTGCCTCTTTCCAGTTAGAATTTATGTTATTTACACATTTGACATAATGCTTGTTGTTATCTGTTATATAAAAGTGGTCATTGCCAGTTAATAGGCTTATCCACCATCTAAAAGTAGATTTCGTGCTACTCCAGTAACCAAC
>CAYMUV010000093.1:0-3923 GCA_964393855.1 uncultured Nitratifractor sp. | reverse complement strand
AATTTGAAGAGTTTAATTTTCACCCAGATTTAATTAAGGGTGTACGAATTGCAGGCTTTAAAGAGCCTAGCCCAATTCAAGAAGAGGCAATTCCACTAGTTTTAGATTCAATCGATTTAGTTGCACAGGCACATACAGGTACAGGAAAAACTGCTGCATTTGGTTTGCCAATTTTAGAAAAGATAGCCCAAGGCGAGATTGAAAAGGCACTTATTATTACGCCAACAAGAGAGCTTGCTAGCCAAATTAGTGATGAGCTATATTATCTAGGTAGATTTGCCGGGATTAGAACGCTATCGGTTTATGGTGGTGTTGGCTATGGCAGACAAATTGCACTAATTAATAGAGGTGTTCAAGTTGTTGTAGCTACTCCTGGGCGTCTTAGAGACCTTTATCAAAAGGGTAAAATAGATAGTTTTAATCCAGAAATTGTAGTATTAGACGAAGCAGATGAGATGTTAGATATGGGATTTTTAGAGCCTGTTAAAGAGATTTTTGACTATATTCCCCAAAATCGCCAAACTTTGCTCTTTTCGGCAACAATGCCAGAGCCTATTAAAGATTTAGCAGAATCTTTATTATATAATCCAGAGTATATATCGGTAGTTAGCGAAGAAGAGAGTACAACAAATAATAAGATAGAGCAGTCTTATTATGTTATAGATGAATCTCAAAGAGATGAAGCATTAGTAAAGCTATTAGAGAGAGAAGATTTTAACAAAGCTTTAGTATTTTGCAGAATGAAACGAGAGGTAGATAGAGTTACAGAGCATTTAAAAGCACTTGGGTTTAACGCCGAGGGTTTGCATGGCGACATAGAGCAGATGGAGAGAGATGCAATAGTAAAGGGTTACAGAAGGGGTAAAATAGATATTCTAGTGGCAACAGATGTTGCTGCAAGAGGACTAGATATTAAAGATGTTACTCATGTCTTTAATTACCATATTCCATTTGACCCACAAAGTTATGTTCACAGAATTGGTAGAACAGGTCGTGCAGGCAAAGATGGGAGTGCAATAACACTTGTTACAACCGAAGAGTTTAGAGAGCTTAAGCGTATCCAAAAAGAGGTGGGTGCAGATATGGAGTTTAAAGTTTTATCTAGCACTAGCGATAGCTTAAACGAAGAGGATATTATTAGCCTCAAGAGTAAAATTATGGCTACACCTATAAATAAAGATATAGAGCAGATTTTAGAAATTTTTAATATAGAAGATTGCTCAGACTCTCTTAAATATATCTTATCGTATATTGTATCTAAAGAGAAAATTAGCTCGCAAAATATATTAGGATACGACGAAGATAGTGCAAATATTCTATATAAAAAATATTTAGATGAGCAAAAAGCTACAAAAAGAAAAAAATCTAAAAGAAATTAATAAATAGATGCAACTTAAAGTTTAATCAAGTTAAATTATTTTACAATCTAAATATATATTATATAAAGGTTTAAAAAATGGTTAACTTGGTTGATGAGAGTATAAAATTTATGATACTTGGAATGGGTATTGTTTTTTTACTTTTGGCTCTAATTGTATTACTTACAAAGCTTCAATCATATATAGTTAATAAATTTTTCCCAGATAAAGATATAGAACCTAATACACAAGAGAATAGCGAGCTAGCTAGCAGCGAACTTGTTGCGGTAATTAGTGCAGCAATTGCAAAGTATAAGGAGTAGATTATGGCTAAAAAGTATATTGATGTAATGGATACAAGCTTTAGAGATGGCTTTCAATCTGTATTTGGTGGAAGGGTCTTAATGGACGACTTTTTACCAGCAGTTGAGTTTGCTAGCAGCATCGGAATTAGCCATTTTGAGTTTGGTGGAGGGGCTAGATTTCAGTCGCTATTTTTCTATTTGCAAGAGAATGCATTTGATATGATGCAAAAGTTTAGAATGGCAGCAGGAGCCGAAGCAAATTTGCAAGTATTAGCTAGAGGTATAAATACGGTAATGCTAGATACTGCAAGCGAAGAGATGATAGAGCTTTTTGTAAAGCTATTTGCAAAATATGAGACAACAACAGTAAGAAATTTCGATGCCCTAAACGATATGCGAAATCTACAAATTAGTGCCGATGCAATTGTAAATAATGGTATGATGCACGAAGTTACCGTTACACTTATGGATTTACCACCAAACTGCAAAGGTGCTCACGATGTAGAGTTTTATAAAAATAAAGTTATAGAGATATTAGATTTAGGTATACCATTTGACTCTATTGTATTTAAAGATGCAAGCGGTACATCAAACCCTGCTAAGATTTATCAAGTAATAAGAGTGGCAAGAGAGCTTTTAGGCGAAGATACACATATTAGACTGCATACTCATGAAACAGCAGGCATAAGCGTAGCCGCATATTTAGCTGCACTAGAAGCAGGTGTAGATGGTATAGATTTAGCAGCTGCACCAGTAAGTGGTGGAACAAGTCAGCCAGATATGCTTACAATGCTACATGCGACTAAAGGTATGGGCTATAATTTAGGCGATTTAGAGTTAAAAAAGGTCTTAGAGTATGAAAGATTTTTAAAAAATCAGTTAAAAGATTACTTTATTCCACCAGAAGCAAAAGCAGTTAATCCATTAATTCCATTTGCTCCTATGCCTGGTGGTGCTTTAACTGCAAATACACAAATGATGAGAGATAGTGGAAACTTAGATAAATTCGATGATGTAATAGAGGCGATGACAGAAGTAGTAGAAAAGGGTGGATATGGTACTTCGGTTACTCCGGTATCTCAATTTTATTGGCAACAAGCATATGCAAATGTAATGTTTGGTAAGTGGAATAAAATAACTTCTGGTTATGGAAAAATGGTTTTAGGATATTTTGGCAAAACACCTGTTGTTCCAGACCCTAAAATTGTAGAGCTAGCAAGCGAGCAGTTAAATTTAGAGCCAACTTTTAAAAATCCAGTCGAAATTGCAAACGAAGATGAGAAAAAGTCTATTGCATATTGGAGCAACAAATTAAAAGAGGAGAATATAGAAGCAACAGAAGAGAATATCTTTATAGCTGCAGCTTGCCAAGAAAAAGGAATAGCTTTTTTAAAGGGTAAATCGCCACTAATGGTTAGAAAAAATAGCGATATCAAAAATAGTAATATTACTACCCCAATTAAGCAAGAAGAGAGCAGTAAATTAGAAGATTACACAGTTGTTGTAAATGGCAAAAGCTATAAAGTACAAGTAGCAAAAGGTACCGATGAGATTAAAAGCGTAAAAGAGGCAGAGTTAGTAGAGCAAAGAGCATCTAAAGAGCCTAAAACAAGTGGCGAAACTACAAATAGCACTAGAGGTAATATAGCAGTAGCTTCGCAAACTTCTGGAGAGGTGGTAAAGATTTTAAAGAGTGTAGGCGATAGCGTAAAAAGTGGAGAAGCAATTATGATTTTAGAGGCTATGAAGATGGAGATTGAAGTTGCATCTTTAAAGCCAGGAGTAATTAAGAGCATTAATGCAAAAGTTGGAGATACTATTGCAGATGGGCAACTACTAGCGACTTTGGAGTAGCTATTATGAAAACTATATTTAAAACTTTTATATTAATTAGTCTGCTTTTTGCAACTACAAATTTTTTGCAAGCCGAGGTTAAACCTGCTACTAGTAGCACCCAAAGTGTTGAGGTATTTAAATCTAAATCTGTTGGTGATTTAATTAAAGATTTTTATAAAACCACAGGAATTTATGCAATATTGCATCCAAAAGATAATTTAAAAACTAACGATGGCAAAGTATATAGCAAATTTCATCAAAGTTGGGGCAAAATTATAATGTTTTTTATAGTATTTTTGCTCTTCTATTTAGCAATAGTAAAAAATTTCGAGCCACTTTTGCTTTTGCCAATAGCTTTTGGTGGTTTGCTAGCCAATATTCCCGTTGCAAATATGACTGGCGATGATGGAATGCTAGGAATTAT